>NZ_JBEZBW010000095.1:0-31434 GCF_040647305.1 Saccharothrix sp. NPDC042600
TGCGGGCTGTGGGGGCGCGTGCGCCCGATGCGGTATATATTGTAGTACCCGGTTTTTTTCCCTGCGGCGTCGCCGTCAATCTCCCGGGCGGCATGCGTGGGTAAGCTCCACCGCGCCCCCCGCCCCGCGCCCGCCCCAGGCCCGGCCGTCAGGCCACGTGCCCGATGACGCACACCGCGGGCGGGTCCAGGTCGAGCGTCTCGGTGCGCAGGCGCACGAACCCGGCCTCGGCGAGCCGGCCCGCCACCTCCTCCGCGGCTGCCGCCGACGTGACGCCGGGACAGCGCGGCTGGGACACCACGGCGATGCGCCCACCCGGCCGCAGCAACCGGCCGACTTCCCGAAGCCGCGCCGTCGGATCCGGCCACATGCCGACCGTGTTGACCGCCAACGCGGCGTCGAACGGCCCGTCGCCGATCGACAGGCCCTCCACCGACGCGCGCACCAGGCGCACCCGCCCGGCCTTCACGGCGGCCCGGTTGCGACGACGGGCCTGGCGCAGCACGACCTCCGAGTGGTCAACACCCACGACCAAGCCCCGCGACGCCGCGGCGGCGAGCGCGGCCAAGGCCACCCCCGGACCGCAGCCGAGTTCGATGACGCGGTCGGTCGGCCCGACGTCGAGGAGCTCCACCGCCCACCGGTTGCGCGCCACGTTCGACGAGCGCCGCCCCATGATCCAGCCGACGACGCGCCCGGCGACCCCGGTCGGCCGGCGGAACTGGGCCAGCCCGCCCCGAGGACCCCACCAGCGCAGGACGCGGCCCAACACCCTCTCGTCGATCTCCATGAAGTGAGCCAAGCACTTCAAGTAGACTTGAAGTCAATGTTGTCCATCGGCGAACTCTCCGAACGGACCGGCGTGCCGACCAGCGCCCTGCGCTACTACGACGAGGTCGGCCTGGTGCGCCCGACGGCACGCGTGGGCGGACGGCGGCGCTACGCCGCGTCGGCGGTCCGGGACGTCTCCCTGATCCTCTTCCTGCGCGACATCGGGTTCTCCCTGACCGAGATCGGACGCTTCCTCACCGGCGGGCAGCAGGGCCGGCGGGAGTTGATCGACGACAAGCTGGCCGAACTCGCCGAGCGGCAACGCCGCATCGACGTGGCCCGCGCCGCGCTGGAACACGGTCGGCGCTGCCCGGCCGTCGATCCCGTGCGGTGCTCGCGGTTCTGGTCGATCATCGACCAGCGGACCTGAGCCGCCCCACCGCCTGCAAAAAGTTGCAAGGGTTTTTCCCTGCATGCCAATGACATCGCTCTCACCACGCCGCTACGGTCGCCCTGCTTGCAAACTCTTGCGCAACGGGGCGATGGGAGTTGGACATGAGGGTGAGATCAAGGCGGCGGTGGTCAGCCGCGCTCCTGGCTTCGGGGCTGGCGGGATCGCTGGTGGCGGTCGCCGACGCCGAGCCGGTGGAGCGGACCGCGGCTGCCGGGACCACCGTGTACTACCGCCTGCCGGCCGGGTGGCCGCAGGCCAACCTGCACTTCCAACCGGTCGGCGGGCCGTGGACGGCCGTGCCGGGCGAACGCATGGACCCCGCCTGCGCGGGCTGGGTCAAGCGGACCGTCGCGTCGGACACCGGCCTGGTGGCGGTCTTCAACAACGGCATGGGCACCTGGGACAACAACAACGGCCGCGACTACAGCCTCGGCACGGGTGACGTCACGGTCTCCGGCGGCGTCGTCGGCGCCGGCAACCCGTGCGCCACCGAGCCCGACCCCGACCCGGACCCGGGGAACAACGCCGAGGTCTACTACCACACCAAGGCCCGGGGTTGGACCACGACGAAGATCCACTACCAGCCGGCCGGCGGGCAGTGGACGGCCGTGCCCGGCATCGACATGGAGCAGGTGTGCGCCGACTGGGCCCGCGCCTCGATCGACCTGGGCGCCGCGACCGGCCTGCGGGCCGCGTTCAACAACGGCAACGGCCAGTGGGACAACAACAACGGCCGTGACTACACCCTCGGCACCGGACGCACCACCGTCAAGGACGGCGTGGTCACCGCCGGCGCGGTCGATCCCTGCGGACCCCCTCCCCCGCGGGACACGACCCCGCCGAGCGCGCCGACCGGGTTGCGCGCCACCGCGTCCGACCTCACCGTCACGCTGGACTGGACCGCCTCCACCGACGACGTGGCGGTCGCCGGCTACGAGATCACGAGAACCGGCGGGGCGCTCGGCACGGTGGTGCGCACCAGCGGCCCGGTCGGCTTCGCGGACGGCCCGCTGACCGCCCGCACCACCTACACCTACCGCCTCAGGGCCTACGACGCCGCCGGCAACAAGTCCGCCGAGACCGCGTCCGTCGAGGTGACCACCGGCGACGCGCCGCCGCGACCGCCGGGCGGCACACCGCTGGGCGGCGACCCGCGCGAGGACACGATCTACTTCGTGATGACCGCCCGCTTCAACGACGGCGTCACGGCCAACAACCGCGGCGGCGGCCAGCACGTCCGCTCCGGCAACGCCGCCCACGACGACCCGATGTTCCGCGGCGACTTCCAGGGCCTGATCGACAAGCTCGACTACATCAAGGGACTCGGCTTCTCGGCCGTGTGGATCACCCCGGTCGTGCTCAACCGCTCGGACTACGACTTCCACGGCTACCACGGCTGGGACTTCCACCGGGTCGATCCACGCCTGGAGACACCCGGGGCCTCCTACCAGGACCTGATCGACAGGGCGCACGCCAAGGGCTTGAAGATCTACCAGGACGTCGTCTACAACCACTCCTCGCGCTGGGGCGCCAAGGGCCTGTTCCAGGCGAAGGTCTTCGGCGTCCGCGACAGCCAGTGGAGCTGGTACTACGACCAGCCGGTGCAGGGCTTCGAGTACGACGGCCTGACCATCGACCCCGCCACCGGCAAGTCGTACTACAACGGCGACCTGTGGTCCACCACCGAGCCCGCCGGCAACACGTGCGTGGACTGGGGCAAGCCGACGCAGTGGAGCAGCCCCGAGGGTTACCGCATCTACAGCTGCCAGTGGCCGAGCCCGACCTCGGGCATGTTCCCGGCGCAGCTCTACCACCGGTGCTGGATCGGCAACTGGGAAGGCGAGGACTCCCGCTCGTGCTGGCTGCACGAAGACCTCGCCGACTTCAACACCGAGAACCCGATCGTGCAGAAGTACCTCATCGACGCCTACAACCGGTTCATCGACATGGGCGTGGACGGCTTCCGCGTGGACACCGCCGTGCACGTCCCGCGGGTCACCTGGAACCGCCGGTTCCTGCCCGCGATCCAGCAGCACGCCGTGGCGAGGTTCGGCGAGAAGGGCCGCGACTTCTACGTCTTCGGCGAGGTGGCCGCGTTCGTCAACGACAAGTGGAACCGCGGCTCGGTCAACCACTCGGCGCAGTTCTTCACCTGGAAGGAACGCCGCGACTACAGCGCCGACGACGCCACCGCCGCGCTGGAGCAGTACGACTGGGAACAGGCTCAGGGCACCGCCGGGCAACCCAGGAGCACCAACGCGTTCCTCAACGGCAACACCTACCGCACGCCCGACCACTCCCAGTTCTCCGGCATGAACATCATCGACATGCGCATGCACATGAACTTCGGTGACGCCAACAACGCGTTTTGGAACGCCAAGGACTCCGACGACGCCACCAACGACGCCACGTACAACGTGACCTATGTGGACTCCCACGACTTCGGGCCGAACAAGTCCAGCGTGCGCTACGCGGGCGGCACGGACGCGTGGGCGGAGAACATGAGTCTCATGTGGACGTTCCGGGGCGTGCCGACGCTGTACTACGGCTCGGAGGTCGAATTCCAGGCGGGCAAGCCGATCGACTGCGGTCCGACGTGCCCGCTGGCCACGACCGGTCGCGCGTACTTCGGCGACCACATCGCCGGGTCGGTCACGGCGGCGGACTACGGCGTGGTGTCCTCGGCGTCCGGCGCGGTGGCCGCGACGCTGGAGAAGCCGCTGGTCAAGCACGTGCAGCGGCTCAACCAGATCCGGCGCGCGGTGCCGGCGTTGCAGAAGGGCCAGTACTCGACCGAGGGCGTCAGCGGCGGCATGGCGTTCAAGCGCCGCTACACCGGCGGTGCGGTGGACAGCTTCGCGCTGGTCACGATCTCCGGCTCGGCCACGTTCTCGGGCATCCCCGACGGCACCTACCGCGACGTGGTCACCGGTGACACGAAGGTCGTCACCGGCGGCTCGCTGACCGCGTCGGTCGGCGGCAAGGGCAACCTGCGGGCGTACGTGCTCGACCTGCCCGGCAACCCCGCGCCGGGCAGGGTCGGCGCGGACGGGCCGTTCCTGAGGTGAGCCGCCCCGGCGGGCGGGCGTGGCCTCGCGCCGCCCGCCCGCCGGGGTTCCATCAGACCCAGCCGACCACCGACGCGACCTCGGCGTCCAGCTCCGAGGCGGGGATGTGGCCGAACTGCTCCACCACGAGCCGGCCGGCGCGCCTGCGCCACGTGCCGCGGACCCGGCCGTCGACCACGACGTGCGGCAGCGTGCGGCCGTCGGCGCGCAGCAGCGGTTCGTCGGCCGGGTCCAGCAGCGGGCCCAGGTCGCGGTAGCCCGCCAGGAAGCCGTCGGAGTGCCCCAGCAGCCGCACCACGCCCTCCTCGGCCGGCGGCGGGTCGTCCGCCTGCGTCCTCGGGAACGCCTTGCGCGCCTGCTCGTCGGGCAGTCCGCTCCACGCGGCGAAGTCCTCGGCCGTCGCCGGGCCGTAGGCGCGCAGGAAGCGGCGGGCCAGTTCGGTCACGTCGTGCTCCGGCCCGTCCCGCGGCACCGGGTGGTAGGTGGACTCGCCCAGGCACAGCGCGCCGTCGTGCGCCGCGCGGGTCAACGCCGGCGTGGCTTCCCGTTCGTCCAGCGGCACGCCGACCTCCGTCAACCGGCCGAGCAGTTCGGCGCGGGTCAACGGCTCGGTCAGGACCTCGCGCACCGCGGCCGACACCGCTCCCCCGACCTCGCCGGGGGACCGGGCGGCGTTCACCGGTCCGAGCAGCGCCACGACCCACCGGACGTCGTCCCGCCGCAGCAGGTGCACGGCCCCGCGCATCGCCCACGTGCGCACGACTTCGCCACCGGCCAGCGCCGCGCGCAGGTCGCCCGGCGTGATGCCGGTGGTGCGGGCGCGGACCGCCATCCCGGCGGCGGTCAGGTCGGGCGCCGGGACCGCCAGCACGTCGTCCAGCAGGCTCGCGAGGTCGCGCGCGGGCGTGCTCAGGCGTTGCGCCCGCATCCTCCGCACAGCCGTCACGCCCGTGTGGGCCACCATCCCGGTCCTCCGTCACACGATCGGCACCAAGATGAAAGACCTTGCAAACACTTTCAGCAAGGGTTGACATCGAGGCGGTCACGAGCCGACGTGGACGTAGCCGGCCCACTGCGACGCGGCCAGCGGGAACTCGGCGCGCAGTTCGCGCAGCACTTCGTGCAGGGCCACGGCCGGGTGCGCGCCGGCGTGGACGCGGCGGTGGAAACCAGCGGCGGCACGGGCCGCCACGGCGTCCTGGATCGGCCACAGCGCGCCGACGACGTGGCGGAACCCGGCGAGCTGGAACGCCGACGCGAGCGTGATCACCTCGTCCGGCGCGGAGCGGCCGGTGCGGGCGGTCGAGCAGGCCGACAGGTAGGCCAGCTCGGCGTCGACCAGGCGCAGCCCGCCGATGTCGGCGACGGTCAGCGGGCCGTCGGCGAGCAGCAGGTGGCCGTTGGAGGGGACGAGCGGGTCGCTGTGGGCGTGGCAGGCGAAGTGGGCCCAGGTCGCGCGCGGCAGCGCGGCCAGCACGGCGGCCCGGGTCGCGGCGGGGCCGCGCAGCGGTTCGGCGGCGGCCAGCAGCGCGGCGAGGTCGGTCGCCTCGGCGTCGGTGGCGGGCAGGTCGGCGTGGCCGGGGGTGGTGGGCATGGCGACGGCGAGGAGGTCGCGGCGCGTGGCCGGCGGGCGGGACCGCGTGTGGCCGAGGGTCCGGGCGGTGGGCGTGTAGGACGACACCACGCGGTCCAGCACGGACTCGCCGGGGACGTCGTGGCGGCCGGCGGCGTGCAGCGGGAGGTGGGTGAGCGCGCCGGTCGGGCACCACCACACGCGCGGCCACGCGGCACGCGGCGCACGGGTGTGGCCGAGCGCCTTCAGGACCGGTCGGGCGATCGCGTCCCACAGCCAGGCCAGGGTCTCGCGGACCACGGCCTGCGCGTCGAAGCGGGCCACCAGGTCGCCGCCGTCGAGCGCGTCGAGCGCCGCGAGGTACGCGCCGGTCCGCACCTCGACCTCTTCGAGGGTGACGCGCCGCAGCCGCTTCGAGGTCACGCCGCGTGTCGTGATCAGCAGGGCGTCGCAGCGCCACTGGCTGACGTTGAGCAGCACGACCGTGCCGTCGGCGACCCGCAGGTCCAACGCGCTGGGCGGGCGCAGGAACGCCTCCAGGCCGGGGACCGCGCGGATCCGGTCCAGCACGTCCCGCCACCGCCGGGACAACGCCTCCCGCTCGTCGGTGGACTGGGACTCGTCGGCCAGCTCCTCCAGCACCGCGTCCCACTCGGCCGCGAGGTGCGGCGCGCGGTCGCGCAGCGCGAGCGAACCCGCCCGCGCGTCCAACTCGTCCACCAGGAGCACACCGCGGGCCTGTTCGAGCAGCTCGACCGCGCGGACCGAGTCACCGGTCGCGAGGGCGGCGGCGGCCGCGTCGGTGTGCACGCCGCGCAGGTCGGCCAGGCGGAACTCGCGGTCGGCGCGCCGGAGGTGGCGGGGCGCGACCTGGGCGACCAGGTCCACGCCGCCGGCGAACGCGGCCAGCGCGGTCTGCCACTGCCCGAGGACCACGGCCCACCTGCCCCACACCCGGTGGGCGCGGATGCGGGTCGCGGGCGGCGCGTTGAGCACGCCCGCGCTCGCCTCGGCGACGCGGACCGCCTCCCGCACCGGTCCCGTGCCGCCGGTCGCCTCGCCGAGGACGCCCAGGGCGATCGCGAGGTTGAGCAGCCGGGAACCGCGGATGGCCAGGCCGGCGGGCGTCAGGGCGACGGCTTCACGGGCGGCGGCGACCGCCTTCTCGGCGTCGGCCCGGTCCCCGTCCAGGAAGTAGCGCTCCAGCAACGAGGAGGACAGGTTGTTGAGCACCTGGGGGCGGGTCGGGTCGTGCGGGCGGAACCGCTCGGCGCCGCGCTCGGCGATCCGGATCCGTTCGCGCAACAGGTCCTGCTCGCCCGTGCGCTGGTAGAGCAGGTTCAGCACGAAGCCCATCTGGTCGGTCAGCCGGGCTCGCAGGTCGTCGGTCGGGGGCACGGCCCCCAGGTGGTCGCGGAGCACCTGGAGCGCGCGGTGCAGGTCGTCCTCGTCGTGCACGCGGCGGTAGCGCTCGGCCAGCGAGCCCGCGAGGTTGAGCGCCGTGGTCGCCCGCAGCCGCGAGAAGGGCTGCTCCTCGATCGCGCGCAGCCCGAAGTCGACCGCCTCGTCGAGGGTGTGCAGGTCGGGTGACAGGTCGGCGCGCCGCCGCAACGCCAGCGTGAGCAGGTTCAGCGCCTGGGCCTGGTCGCCCTCGGCGAGGACGGTGCGGCCCAGGGTGATCGCGGTGTCGAGGGACGAGCGCGCGCCGGTCGCGTCGTGGTGGCGGAAGTGGGACTCGGCGACGCGGGCCAGCACCGCCGACCGGCGCGGGTGGTCCGGCGGGCAGGCGGAGACGGCCTCGGCGGCCAGCCGGACCCCGTCCTCGACCTGCCCGGCCTCCGCGGTGAGCAGGGCCAGCAGCGCCAGCCGTTCGGCCTGCGCGCCCGACGGCTCGGGGTGGGCGGTCGCGCCGCGCCGGGCCAGGGCGAGCGCGTCGGCGAGCACCTCGGGCGTGCGGTCGAGGTCGTGCAGCTTGCGCAGCAGCACGGCGGCGTTGTGCGCGACGCGGGCCTCGTCCTCGGGGTCCTCCGGGGCGGCGAGGTGGGCCCGGTTCAGGGCGATCGCCTCCAGGAGGGCGGCGCGGTCGCCGACCAGGTCGTAGCGGTGCCCGAGGAGGGTCGCCCGCTGCTCCCAGCCGGGGCCGGCGGCGAGGGCGGCGTCCACGTCCGCGACGTCGTGCCCGGCCGCGGCGAGTTCCACCAGGTAGTCCACGCGGGTCCGGCGCAGGCGCGGGTCGTCGCCCCCGTCCAGGACGGCGAGGGCTTCGTCGCGGCTGCCCCGGTCACCGGTGTGCCTCCAGCGGCGCCACAGCGCCTCGGCGTACATGCCCGTGCGGACCGGGTGGTCGGGGTGGGTCGGCGGGATGCGCGCGGCGGCCGCGCCCAGGACGGCCACCGTCTCGTCCAGGGCGGCGGGCTCGGTCGAGGCCACCCGGAACAGGGCGCTGCCGTGCAGGTACAGCAGTTCCGGTGAGCCGGAGCCGAGGAACGGGCGCAGCAGGTCGGTGATCTCGGTGAGCGCGGCGGGGTCGCCGGTCAGCTCGGCGGTGGTGTGCAGGGTGGTCGCCAGCGCGACGACCTGGTCGGGTTCGGGTCGCAGCGCCACGGCGGCGCGGCCCGACGCGACGGCTTCCCGCGCCAGCGCGCGGTCCCCGGTGCGCTCGGCGGACAGGGCGAGCGCCATCGCCGCGACCCCCAGGGACTCGGGGTCGTCGGGCGGCGCGAGCCGGGCGTGCTCGACCGCGCGGTCCAGCACCGCCTGGTCGCCGGTGCGGGAGTGCTCCAGCAGCAGCGCGCGGACCAGTTCGGCACGGGCCGGCGCGGCGGCGGCGGAGGGTTCGGCGGCGGAGGGTTCGGCGTCGAGGACGCGTTGCGCGACGGCCTGCGCGGCGGTCAACGCGTTGGCGTCGCCGGTGTGCCAGGACACCAGGCGCGCGGCGGCGGCGAGCACCACCCCGCAGTCGGCGGCGAACGGGTCGGCGGGGCCGTTGGCCGTCGGGGCGAGGACGTCGACGGCGACGGCGAACGCTGCCGGGTTGGCGAGCAGCACGCCGACCCGCACCAGTGCGGACCCGAGGTCGCGCCGCCGCATGCCCTCCGGGGCGTCCGGGTCGCCCTCCCAGATCGGCGGCGCGAGGTCGGGGCGCAGCAGGAAGACCGGCGCGAGCAGGGTTTCGGCGAGGGCGTGCGAGGCGGTCGCCGCCGGCCCCTCCTGCCACATCGACCGCGCCAGGTGCAGGAGGCCGACCACGTGGAGCACGTCGAAGTCGAACTTGCCCGGCGGGGACACGTGCTGGAGCAGCTCCTCCCCCGCCGCCAGCGCCTCCGGGGCGAGCACCGCGTCGGCGTCGCCCCCGTCGGCGCGCGTGATCCGGCCGAAGAGGTCCTGGATCAGCTCGTCCCGCACCCGCACACCCCGATTCCCGTGTATCCCTGACAGGCTGGGAAGCCCCCGACGAAGAGGAGGACCGCCGTGCCGCACGCCGACGAACACCTCGCCGCCTTCTGCTCCACCTTGCCCGAACTGCGCGCCGCCGTGACGCGCCAGGGGTTGGGGAAGGTGCTGGACGACGTGCTGGCGAGGGTGCGCGCGGGTCACCGGTTGCAGGACGAGTTACCGCGCCTGGGCATCCCGGCGGACGTGCTGCGCGGCAGCGACCTGGTGCTGCCCGGGATGCGCGGCCGGCCGTTCGGCGAGGTGTACGTGTGCCCGGCGGAGGCCTGCGCCCGGCAGGTGCCCCGGGAGCCCGGCGGTCCGGTGCCGGCCGAGCGGTGCTGGCTGCGCGACGAGCCGTTGAGGCGGCGACGGGCGTGAACGCGTTCTTCGGAGAGCTGGGCAAGCGGGTGGCCGAGCGGTGGGTGGCGCTGCTCGTGCTGCCCGGCGTGCTGTTCCTCGCCACCGCGGCGGTGGGCGCGCTGCTCGGGCACGCGCACGCGCTGGACGTGGCGAGGCTGGTCGCCCAGGCCGACCGGGTCACCCGTGACCTGGGCACCCGGCCGCCGGCGGCCCAACTCCTCGCCCTGGCCGCCGTGCTGCTCGGGTCGGTGGCGGCGGGGCTGGTCGTGCGGGCGCTGTGCCCGGTGACGTGGTGGTGCTTCCTCGGCACGCGCCCGCGATGGGTGGCGCGACGCCGACGTGCGCGATGGACGCGGGCGCACGAACGCGGCGACGCGGCCAAGCGCAACCGCATCGCGCTCGCCGCGCCGACACGGGCGACGTGGACCGGCGACCGCCTGGCGGCCGTGGAGGACCGGGTGCACCACCAGTACGCCGTGGACCTCAAGTCGTGGTGGGCGCGGCTGTGGCTGGTGCTGGACGACTCCGGGCGGGCCGAGGTGCGCACGGCGCGGGCGGAGCTGGAGACGGCGGTGGCCGGGACGACCTGGTGCGTGCCCTACGCGGTGGTCGGGGTGTTCTGGTGGCCGGCCTGGGCGGTGGCGGCGTGCATCGCGGTCGTCGGGTGGGTCCGGACGCGCGGCGCGGTCGAGGTGTACGCGGACCTGATGGAAGCGGTGGTGGACGTGCACGCCGGCCGCCTGGCCCGCGAACTCGACCCACCCCTGACATCCGGAGAGGACGTCACGGCGACGTTCCGCAAGGGCACCTGACTCACGGGCACAGGCGCTGGTTCGGCCAGGACGGCGCGTGCCGCTGCCACTCCTCGTCGGTGAGGTCGAGGCCGGCGGCGGCGCAGACGTGGGCCGCGGCCCGGGTCACGTCGGCGCTCCAGCGCAGGACGTTGCCCGTCACGCCGCCGGTCACCAGGCCGTCGGGGGTGAACGCGACGCCGGCCAGGCCGGAGGTCGCGGTGAACGTCGTCGCGGTCGAGCGGTTCGCCACGTCCCACACGCGGGTCGTCTTGTCCAGGCCCGTGGTGGCGAGGTGGCGGCCGTCGGGGCTGAAGGCGGCCTTGAGGACTTCGCCGGTATGTCCTAAGAGGACGGTGACTTGGGTGTGGGTCGCGGTGTCCCAGAGGCGGACGGTCTTGTCGTCGCCCACGCTGGCGAACATGGTGCCGTCCGGGCTGAACACGACATCGCGCACCACACTGGTGTGACCGGTCAGCGGCTCGCCGAGCGGGGTTCGGGTTCGCACGTCCCACAGGCGCACCGTCTTGTCGCCGCTGGTCGAGGCCAGGAGGCGGCCGTCAGGGCTGAACGCGACGCCGTAGGTGACGCTGGTGTGCCCGGCCAGGGGCCGACCGACCGGGGCGCGGGTGGCGACGTCCCACAGCCGCACCGTCTTGTCGTTGCCGGCGGTGGCGGCCAGGGTGCCGGCGGGGTTGGTGGTGACGGCGGTGATCGCCCCGTCGTGCGCCGTCAGCGGGGTGCCGAGCGGGAGCCTGGTGGCCGCGTCCCAGAACCGCAGGGTGCCGTCGGCGCCGCCGCTGAGCGCCATCCGGCCGTCCGGGGTGAACGCCACCCCGGTGACGACGCCCGTGTGACCGGTGAGCGGTCCGCCGAGCGGTCGGCGGCCGGCGACGTCCCAGAAGCGCAGCGTCCCGTCGGAGGACCCGGTCACCAGCGTGGTCCCGTCCGGGCTGAACGCCGCGCCGTTGACCATCCCGGTGTGGCCGGTGAGCGGCTCGCCCAGGGGCGCGCGGGTCGCGGTGTCCCACAGCCGCACGGTTCCGCCGTCGCCGGCGGTGGCCATGACCCGGCCGTCGGGGCTGAACTCCACGTCCCGGACCTCGCCGACGTGGCCGGTGAGCCGGGCGGGCAGGGCGATCGCCTGGGTGCTGACCAGGCTGTCGCGGGTGGCCGGGACGTCCGGCGCGATCCGCCACGCGGCCAGGCTGAGCTGGGCGGCGCGCAGCGGATCGACCTCGCGCAGGGCGGTCGCCTCGGCGACGAGTTGGCGCGCGACCGCCACCCGGTGCGCTTCGCGGGCGTCGTTGCGCTGGAGGACGGTGATCACCGTGGCCACGGTCAGCAGGGTGACCACCGCCGCGGTCCCGACCCGGACCCGCGCGGCCTGCCGTCGCCGCGCCCGGACCTGCTTGTCCCGCAAGCGGATCGCCGCGTCGAGGAACTCGTGCTCGTCGACGTTGAGGGTCGCGGCGCGGTGCGGCCGCCCGGCCCACGTCCGGACCTGGTCGAGCTGGGCGGAGCGGTAGAGCAGGTCCGGGTCGCGGCCCGCCGCCTGCCAGACGCGGGTCGCCTCGGTGATCCTGCGGTGCACCAGGATGCCGTCGCGGTCGTCGGTCAGCCAGCGCCGCAACCGGGGCCAGGCGCGGATCAGCGCCTCGTGCGCGACCTCGACGCTCTCCGCGCCGATCACCACCAGCCGGTCGGCGGCCAGCCGGTCCAACACGCGGCTGACCGTCGCGGGGTCCGCGATCGTGGCCAGCTCGGTGTGCGCGGCCCGCCGCCGGGTGTCCTCGGTGCCCTCGCCCAGGGCGGTCAACCGCAGGAACACCCGACGGGCCGTCTCCTGCTCGTCGGCGTCGAACGCGGCGTAGGTGCGTTCGGCGGTCTGCGCCAACGCGCCGTGCGCGCCGCCGGAGGCCAGGTAACCGGTCTGGGTGAGCGCGCCGCCCCGACGCCGTCGCCAGGTCTCCACCAGCGCGTGCGACAGCAGCGGCAGGCCGCCGGGCTCGTCGGCGATGTCGGCCAGCAGGGTCGCCACCAGCTCGCGTTCGACGGTCAGCCCGGCGAGCGCGGCGGGCCGGGTGACCGCGGACCGCAGCTCGTCCCGGGTCATCGGCCCGACGAGCACTTGAGCGCCGCCGCCCAGCGCCGCCACCAGGCCGGGGTGCGTCGCGCAGTGGCCGTAGAAGTCGGCCCGCACACCGAGCACGACGGTCGCCACCCGGCCCTCCCCGAGCGCCGCGTCCAGCAGCTCGTCGAGGAACGCGGTCCGTTCGGCGGGGTCGGGGCAGAGGGTGAACAACTCCTCGAACTGGTCCACCACCAGCAGGACCCGCCGATCGCCACCCGGGTCGGCGAGCCGGAGCGCCCGGTCGAGCCAGCCGGGTTCGCCGCGGTCGGGTTGTTCCCCGGACCACGCGGCGACCGCGTTGGCCAACTCGCGCAGCGGCGCCCGGGTCGGGGTCAGCAGCAGCCACGACCACCGCCGGCCCGAGAACGCGGGGTGCGACCGCGTGGCGGGCAGGAGCCCGGCGCGCAGGAGCGAGGACTTGCCGCTGCCCGACGCGCCGAACACCGCGACGACCGGCCGACCCGCCACTTGGTGCACCACCTGCTCGACCAGCCGTTCGCGGCCGAAGTAGCGGTCGGCGTCCTCCGGCCCGAACGCGGCGAGCCCGAGGTAGGGCGCACCGGAGTCGCCCGCGACGGCACCGATCAGCTCGGCTTCGGCCGCGCGCCAACGCCCCTCCCACTCCGCCCGATCACCACCGCACGCGGCGACGTAGGCGAGCGCGACCTCCAGGCTGGGCAGCCGTTCACCCCCCGCGGCCTCGGCCAGTGCCGTCACCGAGTAGTGCGCGACCTTGGCCATCGTCCGGTAACCGGGCCGCCCGGCCGCGTCGCGCAGACCGCGGAGTTCGTGCGCGAGCCGCTGCGCCGGGCCGGCCGCCGGGTCGAGTTCCCGTTCGGGCCTGCCCACGTCCGTCCCTGCCTCGCCGAGGTTGTTTGTTCAGCGCTTGACCTGGGGCTTGACAACGAATCGCCAACCTAACATGGCCGCTGATCGCCCGAAGGCCGTTTCGCGACACGGCCACCTCGGTGCAAGCGGCTGTGGGGGACACGGACAGCGGCACCGAGTCGATTCCACAGGGGGAAGAATGAATTCCGCGATCCCGTTCTTCGCCGGACGCGTGGCCACCGTCGCCGCGGCGGCGATCGTCGAGCCCGACCGGGCTGGTGCCACGAGGTCGAACGCCACGGCTCTTGCCCCGTGATGCTCCCCCGCTTCTCCCGCCGAACAACCGAAGGAGTGCAACCGTGAAAAGACCCATGCCGTTGTTCGCGGCGTTAGCCGCGGTGCTCAGCTTGTTCGTGATGCCCACCGCCTCCGCTGAACCGTCGGCGACGCACGCCGTCGGCAGCGGAACCATCTCGTCCAGCGAGCCCATGCCGACGGTGGCGGCAGATGTGGTGTGCCGGTCCGGCGTCACCATCCGCTCCCAAGGCAACAACCTTTTCGTGGCCACGGAGGAAGACTCTTCCTTCCCCGACTGGGGTCTGTTGCGCGCCCGCACGCCGGGCAACGCCATCGGCAACTGGGAGAAGTTCCAGGTGTGCAGGAACCCGACGAACTGGCGGACCGCCATCCGGTCGAACGACGGGTGCCCGGTGGTCGTGGACACCACAGCGCCAGGCACCGGTCGTGGCTTGTTGCGTCGCCTTCCCAAATCACAGTGCGACACCAGGGTCTGGATCTACAACTTCAGCACCTACAACCCGCCCGGCAGCGGCCACTCGACGTGGATCTACTCCCTCGAAGTCGGCCTCTACGTGTCGGCGCAGCTCGACTACACGGGGACCTACCACGCCAGCCTGCGCGCCCGCCTCACCGAGGTGGGCCCCTGGGAGTGGTTCACCTGGTGACGGACCGCGGGTGGACCGGGCTGGGCTCCGTGGTCGCGGAGCCCAGCCCGGCTCGGTGTGCCTAGGGCCGGAGGCGGTAGGCGCGGAGGACGGTTTGGTCCACCGTGTTGCCGTCGGTGTCTGTCGCCACCACGCGCAGGGACACGTGTCCGCCCGGCTTGCCGCCCCTGGGGACGAAGGAGCGGACCGGGAGCCAGGTGGCGCCGTCGTCGAAGGAGGCGTAAGCCTTCAGGTCCCTCAGGGTCGCGGTTCCCGCGCCGGCTTGGCGGGTTGCCGTGAAGCGCACCGGGAGGGGCACGCCGGCCTTGGCGCTGTTGCGGATGTCCAAGGGGATCGCGTAGTCGACCTCCAGGAGCGGTAGCGGGCCGCTGGTGGCGGCGGAGCTGGTGAACGTCCAGGTCGTGGTGACCGCCGAGGACAGTTGCACCTGCGGGGCGGTGCGGGTGGCTGTGACGGTCAGGGCGTAGGTGGCGGGAGCGGCGGTCACCGGCCAGCGGGCCTGCCACGGGTTGGTCGTGGTGCCGACGGGCGTGCCGTTCTCGGTCAGCGTCAGGGATCCCGAGGCTGTTCTGCGCCAGGACTCGACGGCGGTCCGGGTGGCGAACGGCGAGATCCGGGCGTCGATCTCGTTCCCGGTTCGGGTGACCCCGCCGCCCACGGCCCACTGGACCACGGAGGTGCCTCGCAGGCGCGGTGACGCGACTGCCGGGTTCCAGGTCGTGCGGTAGGAGTGGCCCGGCTGGTAGGTGACGGGCTCGTAGTCGGACCAGTTGCCGGCTTCCGGGTCGCGGGCGTCGGAGCCGAACATGCGGCCGATCCCGTGTTCGCGGTACCAGCCGATGCCGTTGCCGGCGCTGTAGTACTCCGTGCGGGACACCGGGGCGACCACCACCTCGTCCAGCAGCATGCCGGAGTTGTAGATCGCGCCCTTCTTCGTCGGGTAGACGCGTTGGCCCACCATGCCGTCCGCGCCGGAGGAGCGGTACTCGGCCTTGACCTCGGCCAGGTCCGCCTTGCGCACCTGGTAGGTCTTGCCGGCGGGGAGTGCGCCCTGTTCCGGGTAGAACAGGTGGTAGCTGGTCGGGGCGGTGTCCACCGCGGTGAGGGTGACCTCCTTCCCGATGCCCGCCAGGAGGTCCGCCGCCCGGTGGTCGGCGGCGTTGAGGACCGGGATGGCCGTCTGTTCGTACGGCCACGGGATGCCGGACGGGCCGAGCACCAGGACGGCGGCGGCTCCGGCGTCCTTGAGGCGGTGGGCCAGGGTGTACTCGTCCTCGCCGGTCGCGTCGGCCACGACCAGCGCGCCGCTCACGTCGCCGTCCGGTCGGGCGGTGCGGAGGCGGTGGGTGCCGGGCGAGAGGTAGCCGCTGCCGCCGAAGTAGCGCAGTGGCAGGGGGTCTTCGGCGAGGGAGATGCGGGGTTGGGCGGCCTTGAGGAGGGTCAGGTAGTCGAAGTTGGGCAGGGGGTCGCCGAAGGTCAGGGCGTAGGTGGGGGTCGAGCCCTCCACCGGCCCGCTGATCGTGGTGACCTTGTCGGGTCGCGGCGCCAGGCGCAGTTCGGCTTGGCGGTGCAGGGGTTGGACCGTCGCGTCGTTCAGGGCGACGGCGATGGGTCGGGCCTGCCGGGCGTCGAGGGTGAGGGTGACGTCCCGGGTGGTGGTCGTGCGGCCGGCGACCTCGGTCATCGAGATCGGGGTGAACCAGCTCGCCAGGGGCGAGAACTCGTTGATGCGGCCCAGGACCGCGTAATCGGACACCGGGAGGCTCGCGCTGCCGTTGCCTTCGGCGTCGAAGGGGATGACGGTGCTTTGGCCGGTGCTCAGGTCCACCGCCAGCACGTAACCCGTCAGTGGCGGCTTGCCGTCACGGGCGGTGGCCTTGACGGTCAGGGTGTGGCGTTCCTCTTGCACGTACGCGCCGACGGCGGTGGTGACGCTGATGCCCTCCGCTGTCGCCCTGACTGTGCCGTAGAAGGTGCCGTTGCCCTTGCGCGGGTCCAGGTGGACCGTGACCGGGGCGGTGCCGCCGGCGGGGAGGTCCACTGTGGACGGGATGGTGAAGTTGCCGCCCAGGTCGTGGGTCAGGGTCAGGGTGACGGGCCGGGCGCTGTCGTTGCGGTAGGTGATCGTCCGCTCGACGGGCTCGGTGTGGGGCCAGCGCAGGAGGCCGAAGGACACGCTGCCCGCGTCCGCGCGGACCTGCTGGGTGACGGCGCGGCCGGCGTCGAGCAGGCCGGTGCCCACGTTGGCGGAGGTGTCCTGGAGCGGGTCGGCCGAGGCCATGAGTTGCGCCTTCAGCTCGCGGGCGGTCCAGGTGGGGTTGCGCTGGGCCAGGATCGCGGCGGCGCCGGCGACGTGCGGTGACGCCATCGACGTGCCGGAGAGGCGGGCGTGCAGCTCGTCCACGGCCTCGTTGGGCAGGGTGCCCTTCGCGCGGGCGGCGACGATGTCCGTGCCCGGAGCGGCCAGGTCCGGCTTGACCGCGTGGTCGCCGATGCGCGGGCCGCGGGAGGACCACTCGGACAGGACACCCCCCTTGGTCAGGTTGGCCACGGCCAGCGCCTCGTCGGCGGCGGCCGGGGCGGAGACCTTGCGGCGTTCGCCGGCGTTGCCCGCGGCCACGACGAACAACGCGCCGGTCTCGGCCGTGAGCCGGTTGACCGCCAGGGACAGCGGGTCGGTGCCGTCGCTCTGGTCGCCGCCCAGGCTCAGGTTGACGACCTTCGCGCCGGCCTCGCGGACCGCCCACTCCATGCCCGCGATGATGGCGCTCTCCGGGCACCCCACGTCACGGCCGCACACCCGCCCCACGGCCAGCTTCGCGCCCTTGGCGACACCGCGGTAGCGGTCGCTGCGGCCGGCGATGGTGGCGGCGACGTGGGTGCCGTGGCCGTTGTCGTCCTGGACGCCCTCGCCGGTGAAGTCCCGCTCCACCGCGACGGCTCCGGCCAGCTCGGGGTGTTGCCGGTCGTAACCGGTGTCCAGGACGGCCACGGTGACGCCCGTGCCGTCGTACCCGGCCTCCCACGCGGCCGGGGCGCCCACCATCGGCACGCTCTCGTCCAGCGCGAGCCTGGCCTTGCCGTCGAGCCACAGCTTGTCGGCGGCCAGCGTGCCCGCGCCGCGGTCGGCCCACCACCGGGCGGCCTCGGCCTTGGGGACGGCGTTGGCCGCCCGTGCGGGGTTCCGGCCGGCCAGCAACGGGATGTGGTCGGTGCGGGCGTCGTCGTAGCCGAAGTCGAGCAGGGCCGTCACGTCGAAGAACCGCCGGTCCAGCCGGTCCTGCTCGACGTCGTCCAGGGCGTCGACCGGGACCACGTACCGGTGCTCGTCCCGGACGTACCGCACGAAGTGCGTCCCCGGCCGCCCCTCGACGCCGACCGGGTCCCCCCGACCGTCCACCGACACCCGGTCGCCGGTGATCAGCGTGATGGTCCGGACGTCGCCGTCCGGCCGGGTCACCGGTTCGGCCTGCGCGGCCACCGGGCTCGACAGCCCGGCGACCAGGACGGACACCACTAACAAGCGCGTTGTGCGCACAAGTCCTCCCCAGAAAGATCACTGCACTGGTGACTACGCCACTCGCGCCGTCGTGGTTGCCTGGGCCACGGCCGGGTCGACCGCGGCGATCTTGTTCCGGCAGGATGCGCCGTAGCGACCCTGGGGAGGACGTCATGCGTCTGTTGACGTTGTCGGCCGTCGTGCTGGCACTGACCGCGTGCGCGGTGCCGCCGGCGACGGCCGGTCCGGCGGTGGTCCTGCCGCCGGCGCACGCCGGTTTCGACTACCAGATCGGCGGCCCGTACCCGCCGGCCGCCGACGTCCGGGTGGTGACCCGCGACCACGAGGTCGCGCCGGCGCCCGGCCTCTACAACATCTGCTACGTCAACGCCTTCCAGGTCCAGCCGGGCGCGGAGGCCGAGTGGGACGCCGACCTGCTGCTGCGCGACGCCGACGGCGAGGTCGTCTACGACGGCGACTGGGGCGAGGCGCTGCTGGACCTCCGCACGGCCGACAAGCGCGCCCGCGTCGCCGACAAGGTGGGCGGCTGGATCGACGGGTGCGCCGCGAAGGGCTACCAGGCGGTCGAACCGGACAACTACGACAGCTACACCCGCGCGCCCGAGGGCCTGCTGACCCCGGAGCACGCGAAGGCGCTGCACACCCTGCTGTCCGCCCGCGCGCACGGCGAGGGGCTGGCGATCGCGCAGAAGAACACCGTGGAGCTGGCCGGTGACCGGGAGGCCGTCGGGGTGGACTTCGCGGTCGCCGAGGAGTGCGGGCAGTACGAGGAGTGCGGCGACTACGTGGCGGCGTTCGGCGACCACGTGATCGTCATCGAGTACACCGAGGACGGGCTGGCCGCGGCCTGCGCGGGGTGGGGCGGCCGGCTCAGCGTGGTGCTGCGGGACCTGGACGTGCTGCCGGCCGACGACCCGGCGCACGTGCGCCGAACCCGCCGACCGCCCGGCGCGCGCCGAACCCGCCGACCGCCCGGCGTGCGCCGAACCCGCCGACCACCCGGCGCGCGCCGGCCCTGCTGACCGGCCTCGGGCGGCTGCGGCGTTTGACCGTGCGGGTGCCGTACGAACGGGCCTTACTCCGCCGTGCGCGTGGACGGCAGGCTCGGTGTGGGTTGATCCCCATCGGGCTCGCAGAGAGGCGTTCACGAGATGCGGAGACGGGCTTTTCGGCGGGCCGTGGCGCTCGCCGCCACGTGCGTGCTGGCGGTCGGGGCGGTCGCGCCGGGTGGGGCCTCGGCCGCGCCCGCCGAGGGTGGCCCGGCCGCCGTCCCGGGTGGCGCCCTCCAGGACGGCAGCGCCCTCCAGGACGGCAGCGCCGTGCAGGGCGACACGACGGGCGACCGCGACGTCGACAACCGGCCCGGGGCCGCGCCGCCCAGCGAGCGGCAACGGGTGTTGGCGGCCGAGGCCGGTGGCACGGTGCGGTGGAACAAGTACGGCGCGCCGGCGACGCTGGTCCCCCGCCCTGAAGCCCGCCTGCGGCCGGCGGGCGACCCGGTCGCGGTGGCCCGCGGGTACCTCGGCGCCAACCTGGAGGTGTTCGGGCTCGCGCAGGACGCCGTGGACTCGATGGACGTCCTGGTGAACCGGCCGATGGGCCAGGGTTCCTACGTGCTGCTGCGGCAGCGGTTCGGGGAGGTCCCGTCGGTCCTGGACGGGCTCGCCGCGTTCGGCGTCCGGGACGGGGCCGTGGTCTACCTCAGCTCCACGCTCAGCCCCGCGCGGTCGGCGCCCGAACCCGCGACGCTGTCCGCCGAGCAGGCGGTGGCCGCGCTCGGGCTCGGGCCGGCGGTGCGGGTCCGGCCGGGCGCGGTGCCCATGCCCGACGGCCCGGCGCGGGCCGCCTACCAGGTCGTGCACGTGGGCGAGGAGAGCGGCTCGACCAGCTACGTGGACGCCCGGACCGGGCGGCTGCTGGTCCGGGAGGACCTGGTGGACCACCACGCCGACAACGCCGAGTGGGACGTCTTCCCCGCCAACCCGCCCGCCGACTACTCCTCCCGCGACACCCGCGTGCGGTGGTGCGTGGAACGGATCAGCGGGTGCGAGCGGTCCGTGCGCACGGCCGACCGCGGCGTGGCCTGGGACCTCGACCCGGTCGCCGGCACCACCAGCGCCACCTCCTCCGGCAACTCCGGTCGGACCACGGAGAAGTGGGACGACCTCGCCGGCGGCACGGTCGGCACCCGGACCTCCGCGCCCAGCGCCGAGCGCCGCTACACCTACCCGTGGACCAACCAGTGGCACGAGGAGCGCTGCGACCCGGCCGTGTTCTCCTCGGCCCGGCAGAACGACATCGACGCCGCGCTGGCCAACCTGTTCGCGATGCACAACCGGATGCACGACTGGTCCTACCACCTCGGGTTCACCGAGGAGACCTGGAACATGCAGGCCGACAACGGCGACCGGGGCGGCCTGGGCGGGGACGCCGAGCGCGGCAACGCCCAGGCGGGCGGCCGGGTGGGCGGCGCGCCGCCCACTTTCCCCTCCCGCAACAACGCCAACCAGATCACCCCGCCCGACGGAGTGCCGCCGACGACCAACATGTACCTGTGGCAGCCCACGCCCGGCGGGTTCTACGCGCCCTGCGTGGACGGCGACTACGACATGTCGGTGATCGGCCACGAGTACGGCCACGCCATCAGCGGCCGGCTCATCGCCGGGCCGGACTCCGGGTGGTCGGGCGCGCAGGCGGGCGCGATGAACGAGTCGCACTCGGACCTGTTCGCGATGGAGTACCTGTTCGAGCACGGCTTCCGGCCGCGCGGCGACACCCCGTACGTGACCGGCGGGTACGTGACCGGCGACGCGGGCTCGGGCATCCGCAACTACGACATGAGCCGCAGCCCGCTCAACTACAGCAACATCGCCTACGACCTGGTCGGCCGCCAGGTGCACGCCGACGGCGAGATCTGGAGCGCGACCAGCTTCGACGTGCGCGGGGCGATGATCGCCAAGTACGGGCTGGGCACCCCGGCGACCCAGCGGGCGTGCGCGGACGGCGAGCTGCCGGTGGAGAAGTGCCCCGGCAACCGGCGGTGGGTGCAGCAGGCGTTCGACGCGTTGCTGCTCACCGCCTCCGGCGCGGTCAGCTACGTGGACCTGCGCGACGCCACCCTGGCCGCCAACGAGATCCGCTTCGGCGGCGCGGACGTGCCCGAGCTGTGGACCGAGTTCGCCCGCCACGGCCTCGGCCGCGACGCCGCGAGCAACGGCCCCGACGACGCCGACCCGACACCGAGCTTCGCCTCGCCGCGGGGCCGCAACGCCACCGTGCGGCTGGCCGCCGTGCCCGGCGCGCGGCTCTACGTCGGCCAGTACGAGGCGCGGACCGTTCCGGTCGCCGACACCGACCCGGCGACGCCGCTGCCCGACGCGGTCGAGGTGGTGCCCGGCACGTACGACTTCGTCGTGGTGGCCGACGGGTACGGCGCCACGCGGCTGCGGCGGACCGTGCACGACGACACGACCCTCCACGCGCTGCCCGCGCGCAACCTCGCCTCCCGCGCCCTGGGCGCGACGGCGACCGGCGACGGGGTGAACGCCGACAAGCTCATCGACGACTCCGAGGCCACGAACTGGGCCTCGGTCGGCGCACCCGTGGCGGGCAAGGGCGTGGTCGTGGACCTCGCCGGCAACCACCCGCAACTGGTGCAACGGGTGCAGGTGAGCGCGCAGCTGCGCCCGGCGGTCGAGGGCGACCCGGACGCGGGCGCGCAGAACCGGTTCACCGCCGTGCGCCAGTTCGAGGTGCTGGCCTGCAACACCTTCCGGGGTTCCGCGTGCACGGACCCGAAGGACTTCCGGGTCGCGTACACCAGCCCGGCCGACGCGTTCCCGGCGGGCGTGCCCCGCCCGACCGCGCCGGACCTGGCGCTGCGGTCGTTCCGGATCCCGCCGACGGTCGCGACGCACCTGATGGTCCGGGTGCGGACCAACCAGTGCACGGGCGGCCCGGCCTACGCCGGCTCCCAGCACGACGACCCGCGCTCCACCAGCGACTGCACCACCGGCAACCCGGCGGTCGCGCAGACCGTCCGGATCGCGGAGTTCCAAGCGTTCCACTTCTGACCCTCCTCCTCGGGCGGCTGCCCGGAGGAGGGCAGCCGTCAGCGCACCAGCGGTGGCCCGGCCGCCACGGCGGCGGCCGGTCCGTCGTCGTTCCCACTCACGTGGCGGGGCCGCGCTGTCATCGCGGCCCCAGACCTGTTGTGCCGTCGAGCAGTTCGCGCGCCACGTCGAGGTGGCCGGCGTGGCGCGCGGTCTCCTCGATCATGTGCAGCACGACGTCGCGGAACTCGTGGATCTGGTCGGCGAACGGCTCCGGGTGCCGCCCCACCGGCACGGCCGACAGCGGTGTGGCGGCCAGGACCGCGTCGGACAGCGCGCACTGCTCGCGGTAGAACGCGAACACCTCCGCGACCGGACGCGAACTCGTCAACGGCGGGTCGTCGCCGCCCGGCGCCGGGTCCGCCCGCCCGGTGACGACCTCCTGGAACCAGTGCCGCTCGGCGTGCCCCAGGTGCTCGACCATGCCCAGCGGCGTCCAGCCCGACGGCAGCACGGGCGTGCGCAACGCGGCCTCGTCCAACCCCTCCAGGATCGCCAGCACGCTCGCCCGCTGCGCCCCGAGGAACGCGGCGAGCGCCTCCTTCTCCCCCATCCCAGCCCCCCTTCGATCTTGGGCGACACGCTACCGAGGGGGTACGACAATTTCGGTCGGCCGGGACTTTCGGCCGTAGCGGCGCCCGACCGCGACGCGGATCGTCGAACACCGGAAGACCCGCATCGTCGGTACCCCGTGCGAGAATGGAAGTGGGGGCCGGAGGCAATGCGCACCCGGGCAATCGCCGCCGCGGCGGTCCTCGTCCTCGCGGCCGGGATCGTTGCGGCCGTGGTGTTCCTGCCCGACCGCGGCCGGCCCGCCGGCACCTCGCCCCAGCCCACCACGAGCCGCCCGAGCGTGCCGGGCGTGTACGCGGTCAAGATCGACAACGCCCCGGCCGCCCGGCCGCAGACCGGCCTGGCCGCCGCCGACGTGGTGTACGTCGAACCCGTCGAGGGCGGCCTGACCCGGTTCGCCGCCCTCTACTCGAATCCCCCCGAGGTCGTCGGCCCCGTGCGCAGCGCCCGCGAGACCGACCTCGAACTGCTCGCCCAGCACGGCACCCCGGTCCTGGCCTACTCCGGCTCCGCGCCCGCCCTCGACCCGCTGCTCGAACGGTCCGGCCTGGTCCGCGCCCGACCCGAGGACGCGGCCGAGGCCTACTACCGCGACGAGACCCGCCCCGTCCCGCACAACCTCTACGTGCGCCCGCGCGACCTGCCCGCACCCGCCGCCGCCCCGCGCGACACGCCGCCGACCGGCCCCGCCCCGCCGGGCGGGCGACCGACGACCACCTGGGACGTCACCTACCCGAGCGCGCGGTTCGGCCTGGCCTGGGACGGCGGCTGGACGATCACCGCCGACGGTGAGCCGTTGCAGGGGGTCCGTGCCGCGAACGTGGTGGTGCAGCGGGTGTCCACGCGGACCGGGGTGGCCGTCGAGGACGCGAGCGGCAGCCCGTCGCCGGTCGTGGTGACCGTCGGGTCCGGACCGGCGGTCCTGCTGCGGGACGGGCTCGCGTTCGAGGGCGTCACCTGGACCCGGCCCACCGCGTCGGACCCGACCCGGTTCACCGCGGGCGGCGCGGACGTCCCGAAGGCGCCGGGCCCGACGTGGGTGTTCCTCGTGACGTCCTGACGCTCCGACGTCCCGACGGGACCGGTTCGGCACCCCGCCGCGCGCGGTGGTTCAGGGTTCCACCGCGAGCCGGGCCACCGCGCCGGGGTGCGAGACCGGCTCGATCACCCGCGACCCCGTGCTCCACCCCAGGTCCTCCCGCCACCGCAGCACCCGCCCGGCGTCGGTCACCAACTGCGCGCGCACCGGGGAGGACACCGTGAGGTCCACGTCCACCTCCACCACGGAGACCCCCGCCGAGCGCAACACCTCCACCACTGCGTCCAGGTACCGGGTCACGGAGACGGCGTTGTGGTTGCTGGGCTTCGACATCCGGTCGGTCCTCCCGACGTCGGCGGCGGCGATGGCCCATCCTGCCCAGCCCCCGCCACCGCCGAAGAGAGTCGAAAGTCCCGGATGGACCCGGGCCCACCGGCGGGTAACCGCACAACGGCGGCCTCAACAGTTGGTGCGCGGCGGTTTCCCGGCGAACCGGTCGGCCAGGTAGGACACGACGCCACCCGCGGCCGACACCAGCGTCGTGACGTGCTCGCCGAGGAACACGCCCCACGTCACGTCCACCCCGGCCGCGCAGTACTCGCGCCGCAGGGTCTGCGCCTGGGCCAGCGGGATGATCTCGTCCACGAGGCCGTGGTAGAGGTAGACCGGCGCGGTCGGCGGGTGCGCGCCCAGCCGGTTCTCGGCCAGCCGGGCCTGCCAGTCCGGGCGGGACAACGGGTTGCTGGTGGTGTAGTCGGCGATGCGCCCGAAGGCGTAGCCGAACACCGCGTCCACGCACGCGTCCTGCTGGGTCGCGTAGACCGTGCGGCCCTTCTCGTTCAGGTAGGCGGGCAGGTCCAGCTCGTCGTAGGCGGAGTCCAGGCCGAACGCCGCGAGCAACAGGAAGCCGAACCCGACGCCGCCTTCCAGGTGCCGCGCCACGGCGGTGAGGTCGGCGGGCGTGCCACCGGCGGCGATGCCCACCACGTCCAGCTCGGGCGCGTAGGTCGGCGCCAGTTCACCGGCCCACGCCGCCCCGCCGCCGCCCTGCGAGTACCCGGCGAACGCGACCGGCCCGCCCGCCGCCAGTCCCGTGGCGGGCAACCGGGTCGCGGCGCGCACGGCGTCGATCACCGACCGGCCCTCCGAACGGCCGACGACGTAGGTGTGGCCGCCGGGCGTGCCCAGGCCCTCGTAGTCGGTGATCGCCACCGCCCAACCCCGGCCCAGCATCGCGTCGATGAACAGCGGTTTCTCGTAGTCCGGCTGGAACTTCGAGGGCGCGCACCGGTCACCGATCCCACGCGTGCCGCTCGCCACCGACACGATCGGCCGCGCCCCCGAGGGCCACGGCGTCGTCGGCACCAGCACCCGCCCGGTCACCGCGATCGGCGCGCCGGTCGCCGACTCCGACCGGTAGAGCACCAGGTGGCCCTGCACCCCGGACTGCGCGGGCAACGCCCGCCACCAGACGACGTCACCGGGGACACCGGCGGGCAACGGGTCGGGCGGTGTGTAGAACGCGTCGCCGGGCGGCCCCGGCACCGGTCCGGCCGCCGCGACCGGCGGCACCCCCACCAACACCAGCAACGCCACCAGCAATGGCCGCACGAACCTGCGCATGGGCACTCCTCGTCGAGACCGATGCCCGGACGGTAGGGAGCGCAACCGAGAGTTCACACCGATTGCCCGTCTCACTACTCGCGAGTAGCATCCGGCGCCATGCGCGCCCGGTCCGCACCCACGCGCGCCGACGCACGCCGCAACCGCGAGGCGATCCTGCGGGTGGCCGACGAGGCGTTCGGCGAGGTCGGGGACGTCGCGCTGGACGAGATCGCCCGCCGAACGGGCCTGGGCCGGGCCACGGTCTACCGGCACTTCCCCGACCGCGCGGCGCTGGCGCTGGCGGTCGCGGCGCGCCACCTGGCGGCGGTGCGGCGGGCGCGGCGCCCGTTCCGCGAGCTGCTGCACGCGGTGCTGTCCCACCAGGTCCAGCGACGTTCACTCGTCCGGGTGTTCCGCGGGTTGCCGGAGAAGCACCGGCGGCACCACACGCACGCCCTGATCGCCGCGCTGCGCCCGGCGTTCACGCAGGCACAGCGGGAGGGCAGCCTGCGTGCCGACGTCGAGCCGGCCGACCTGGCGGTGCTGTTCCACATGGTCGAGGCCGCGCTGGACGCCCCCACCGCCGACGCCGCGCGCTCGGTGCAACGCCTGGTGCAGGTCTTCCTGGACGGCCTGTCCCGCGCATGAAGGCGGCGCGGACGGGTAGCCGACCCCCGTGCAGACGTTCCTGCCCTACGCCGACTTCACCGCCACCGCGCTCGTGCTGGACAAACGGCGGTTGGGCAAGCAGCGCGTCGAGGCGATCCAGGTGCTGCGCGGGCTGATCGTGCCCGGCTACGGCTGGCGGCACCACCCGGCGGTGAAGATGTGGACCGGGTACGAGGAGGCCCTGGTCCGCTACGGCCTGGAGATCTGCGCCGCGTGGTGCGCGATCGGCCACGCCGACACGTGCGCGGCCACCCTGCTCACGGGCCTCAAGGAGGTGCGCGGCGACGCCGAGGTCCGCACGCAGGCCGAACTGGCCGAGGCCGGGGACCTGCCGCCGTGGCTGGGCGCCGAGGAGGTGCACCACAGCCACCGCTCGGCCCTGGTCCGCAAGG
Organism: Saccharothrix sp. NPDC042600; assembly: GCF_040647305.1. Classification (NCBI taxonomy): domain Bacteria; kingdom Bacillati; phylum Actinomycetota; class Actinomycetes; order Pseudonocardiales; family Pseudonocardiaceae; genus Saccharothrix; species Saccharothrix sp. NPDC042600. The sequence continues at coordinate 26,290 of NZ_JBEZBW010000095.1, forward strand.
ACCCCAAGCACTACGGCCCGCTGTTCCCCGACGTGCCGCCGGACCTGCCCTACGTGTGGCCGGCCTCCGACCGGGCCGCCTGAGGCGTCAGCGCCGCCGCTCGCGGTGGCTGGTGTCGCACCACGGGTACCGCTTGCTGCGCCGACACGTGCACAAGGCGACCAGGAACCGGTCGGACCGCGCCACCACGCCGTCCTCGCCCACGACCTCGACCGGCCCTTCGACCAGCACCGGCCCGCCCTGCACGAGGGTCACCCGGCGGTTGTCCCGCGACGTTGCCATGCGTCAGAGGTGCCCGGCAGCGCCGCCGCCAAACCGGGTCGCCTCCCCCGCGAACTCCCGGGAGTCGATCACCGCGAATACGGGTATGCACCGTCCATGTGGCGTGTCGTGGTCTTGGTGGCGGTGCTGGTGGCGGGTTGCGGCATCCCGCGGGACACGGACGGGACCCTCGACCGGGTGCGCGGGGGCGTGCTGCGCGTCGGGGTGGCGGAGAACCCGCCGTGGACGGTCGTGGGCGGTCCCGGCGAGGTGTCCGGGGCCGAGGCGGAGCTGGTGGAACGGCTGGTGGACGAACTGGGCGCGCGCGTCGAGTGGCACCCCGGCACGGAGTCCGAGCTGATGGCCGCGCTGGAGGAACGCCGGCTCGACCTCGTGGTGGGCGGGCTGGCCGACGACGTGCCGTGGACCGAACACGCGGCGTTGACCCGCCCTTATGCCACCACCCGGGTCGTGGTGGCGGCGATCGACGGCGTGGACGTGCCGCCGGAGCTGTCCGGCGAGCGGGTCGCCGCCCGGAGCGGCACCGCCGAGGCCGCCGCGCTGGCCGACGAGGGCGCCGAGGTGGTGCCGGTCGGGGACGCCGCCGAGGCGCGGAACCTGCCGGTCGCCGTCGAGCACTGGCGGTTGGCCGCGTTGGGGCTGAACGCGGGCGAGCACGTGCTGCTGGAGCGTCGGCACGTGTGGGCGTTGCCGCTGGGCGAGAACGGCTGGCTGGTCGAGGTGGAGCGGTTCCTGCTGGGGGTGCCCGACGGCGAGGTGGACCACCTGCTCGCCGACGTCGGGAGGTCGGGCTCGTGAGGGTCTACGACCGGTTCGAACTGCCGCCCGACAAGGCCGAGCTGCACCGCACGGCCGTGCGGTTGGAGTGGTGGACGATCGCGTTCTTCATCGCGGCGGTGGCGCTGCTGGCGGTGACCCTGGGCCAGTCCCAGGCCATGAAGGCGGCGTGGATCGAGGACATGCTGGGCCTGGTGCCGCCGCTGGCCTTCCTGATCGCCGCCCGCTACCGCAACCGCTCCCCCGACCGCCGCTTCCCCTACGGCTACCACCGCTCGGTGAGCGTCGCGTTCCTGGCGGGTTCGGTGGCGCTGTTCGGGTTGGGCGCTTATGTCTGCTACGACTCGGTCGTCCGGTTGGTGACCGGTGAACGCATCCCCATTGGTCTTGTGGAACTCTTCGGGGTGCAGATCTGGTTGGGCTGGCTCATGATCGCCGCCCTCGTGTCCACGATGGTCCCGGCGATCCTGTTGGGTCGGGCCAAGTTGCGCATCGCGCGCCAACTGCACGACAAGGTGCTCTTCGCCGACGCGGAGATGAACCGCGCCGACTGGCTGACCGCCGGGGCCGCCGCGCTGGGCGTGCTCGGGATCGGCGTCGGCTGGTGGTGGGCCGACCCGTTGGCGGCGGTCGTCATCGGCGCGGACATCGTGCGGGACGGCGTGCGCACCACGCGGGGCGCGGTGGCCAACCTGATGGACAACCGGCCGCGCCTGGTGGACGAGAGCGGCCCGCACCCGTTGCCGGACGAACTGCTGGCCGCCGTCCTGGACCACGACTGGGTGGCCGACGCGTGGCTGCGGCTGCGCGAGGAGGGCCACGTGTTCGTGGGCGAGCTGCTCGTGGTGCCCACGGACGAGGAGGACCTGGTGGACCGCTGCGCCCGGTTGCAGCGCTGGGCCCGCGACTTCGACTGGCGCGTGCACGACATCGTGGTGGCCCCGGTGAGCCGGATCGACCCGGTGCCGACCGAACGCTGAGCGCCGACGGCGGCCGGCCGATACGGTTGGTCGCGCCAACCGTCCACAGCGGAACCGGGAGCCGTCCGTGCCCGAGCAGACCAGCAACGCCGTCATCGCCGTCACCGGGGCCACCGGGCGGTTGGGCGGGCGGGTCGCGCGGCGGTTGGCGGAGCGCGGGGTCGCGCAGCGGTTGGTGGTGCGGGACCCGTCGCGTGCGCCCGAATTGCCCGGTGCGTCCGTTGTGGCGGCGAGCTTCGGGGACGGGGCCGCCGTGCGGGCCGCGCTGGAGGGTGTCGGGACCGTGTTGATGGTCTCCGCCGCCGAATCGCCCGACCGGGTGGAGCAGCACCGCACGTTCGTGGACGCCGCGGTTGACGCCGGTGTCCGCCACCTGGTCTACATCTCGTTCTACGGCGCGGCGGCCAACGCGACGTTCACGCTGGCCCGCGACCACCACGCCACGGAGGTCCACATCAGGGCCACCGGGCTGGGCCACACGTTCCTGCGCGACAACCTCTACGCCGACTTCGCGCCGTTCCTGGTCGGCGAGGACGGGATCATCCGGGGCCCGGCGGGCGAGGGCAGGGTGGCGATGGTCGCCCAGGACGACATCGCCGACGCCGCCACGGCCGTCCTGCTCGACCCGCACGCCCACGACGGCCGCGCCTACGAGCTCACCGGCCCCGAAGCGCTCACCCTGGCCGAGGTCGCCGAGGTCGTCCAGCGGGTCACCGGGCGGCCCACCGGCTACCACGCCGAGACGGTCGAGGAGGCCTACCGGTCCCGCGCGGTCCACCAGGCGCCCGACTGGGAGGTGGACGCGTGGGTCTCCACCTACACCGCGATCGCCGCCGGCGAGCTGGCGGTCGTCACCGACCACGTCCAGCGGCTCACCGGGCACGCCGCCACGCCGTTGGCCGACGTCCTCGCGGGGTGACCGTGCTCACGGCGCGGCCGCGCCCACCAGCCCCTTTGTAGGGTTCCTACAAGTTTGGGGCGGCAACACGCATAGCTGCCACCGTTGGAATCCCGCGCGTCTACATAAAGGCTGGTCCTCGACGGTCGCCACAGACCGCACGTCCGACGAGGAGCTCGTTCTTGTTCTCCCGAATCGCCATCGTCAACCGGGGCGAAGCCGCCATGCGGCTCATCCACGCCGTGCGCGACCTGGCCGCGCAGACCGGGTCGCGCATCGAAACCGTGGCCCTGCACACCGACGTCGACAGCACGGCCACCTTCGTCCGGGAGGCCGACCTCGCCCACGACCTGGGTCCCGCCGCGAACCGGCCGTACCTGGACCTGGCGGTGCTCGAACGCGCCCTGGTGGAGACCGGGGCCGACGCCGCCTGGGTCGGGTGGGGCTTCGTCGCCGAGGACCCGGCGTTCGCCGAGCTGTGCGCCCGCATCGGCGTGACCTTCATCGGCCCCGACCCGGAGGCCATGCGGCAGCTCGGCGACAAGATCGGCGCGAAGCTGATCGCCGAGGAGGTCGGCGTCCCCGTCGCGCCCTGGTCGCGCGGCGCGGTCGAGGACCTGGACGCCGCGCTCAAGGCGGCCCGCGAGGTCGGCTACCCGCTGATGCTCAAGGCCACCGCCGGCGGTGGCGGCCGGGGCATCCGGGTGATCGGCTCGGAGGACGAGCTGGTCGACGCGTTCGACCGGACCAGCCAGGAGGCGCTGCGCGCGTTCGGCAGCGGCGTGATGTTCCTGGAGCGCCTGGTCACCGGCGCGCGGCACGTCGAGGTGCAGGTCATCGCGGACGGCCAGGGCACGGCGTGGGCGCTGGGCGTGCGCGACTGCTCGGTGCAGCGGCGCAACCAGAAGATCATCGAGGAGTCGGCCTCCCCGGTGCTCTCGCCCGACCAGGTCGCGGACCTCAAGGCCTCCGCCGAGCGGCTCGCGCTGGCCGTGGGTTACCGGGGCGCGTGCACGGTCGAGTTCCTCTACCACCCCGGCGACCGGCAGTTCGCGTTCCTGGAGGTCAACACGCGCCTGCAGGTCGAGCACCCGATCACCGAGATCACCACCGGCTTCGACCTGGTCCGCGCGCAGCTCCACGTGGCCTCGGGCGGCAGGCTGGAGGGGGCCAAGCCGGTCGAGTGGGGCCACGCCGTCGAGGCGCGCCTGAACGCCGAGGACCCCGACCGCGACTTCGCGCCCGGACCCGGCCGCATCGAGCGGCTGGAACTGCCCGCCGGCCCCGGCATCCGGGTGGACACCGGCGTCAGCGAGGGCGACTCCATCCCGCCGGACTTCGACTCGATGATCGCCAAGATCATCGCCCACGGCCGCGACCGCGCCGAGGCGCTGGCCCGGCTGCGCCGCGCGCTGGCCGAGACCACCGTGATCATCGAGGGCGGCGCGACCAACAAGAGCTTCGTGCTCGACCTGCTCGACGAGCCCGCCGTGATCGACGCGACCGCCGACACCGGCTGGATCGACCGGGTCCGCGCGCAGGGCGGGCTGGTCAGCCACCGGCACTCCGCGGTCGCGCTGGCCACCGCGGCGATCGAGGTCTACGAGGACGAGGAGCAGCTCGCCCGCCAGGAGCTGTTCACCTCCGCGCGCGGCGGGCGCCCGCACACCCGGCACGAGGCCGGTCGGGTGCTGGAGTTCACGCTGCGCGGCCAGAGCTACCGCGTGCACGTGGCCCGCGTCGGCGGGCACCGGTTCCGGGTGGGCGTGTCGGCCGCGTCCGGCCCGGCGCACACCGCGGACGTGGACGTCGAGCGGTTCGACGACCACACCGGCCGCATCCGCGTCAACGGCGTGCGCTACCGCGTCGTCACCGGCGTGCACGGCGCGGTCCACCACGTCGAGGTCGACGGCGTCACCCACCGGGTCAGCCGCGACGAGGGCGGCGTGCTGCGCTCCCCCATGCCCGCGCTGGTGGTGGCCACGCCGCTGGAGGTGGGCGACGAGGTCGAGGCCGGCGCGCCGGTGCTGGTCCTGGAAGCGATGAAGATGGAGACGGTGCTGCGCGCGCCGTTCCGCGCCCGGCTGCGCGAGTCGGCGGTGTCGGTGGGCATCGGCTGGTTTCCCCGTGGCGGGCGAAGTACCGCGACGTCCCGGTCGAACTCGTCGTCGACCGCGGTTCGGCGTCGGCGGTGCTGCTGGGCCGGGC
>NZ_JBEZBW010000096.1:0-31263 GCF_040647305.1 Saccharothrix sp. NPDC042600
AACCCGGTAGTTAAGCCTTCCAGCGCCGATGGTACTGCACTCGTGAGGGTGTGGGAGAGTAGGACGCCGCCGAACATTCTTTCCCTCAGGGGCACTCGACGAGTCGGGTGCCCCTGAGGGCTTTTTGCGTTCCCAGGAGTGCCGTCGCCGCGCGGGCGGACTACTTTCTTGCCATGCACCGCGACCACGATCCCCGCACGTCCCGCAGGTCCGGCGGCACGGGAGGCGGCACGGCCGACCTGGCCACCAGCCCGTACCGCGTCGACCGCGACCGCGTGGCCAGTTCGCCGTTCTTCGCCCGCCTCGGCGGCGTCACCCAGGTCGTCAGCTCCACCGGGTCCGGTCTGCTGGTGCACAACCGGCTCACGCACAGCCTGAAGGTCGCCCAGGCCGCGCGGGCCATCGCGGAACGCCTGAACACCCGTCCCGATCTCGTCGGCGTCATCGACAAGCTCGGCGGCTGCGACCCGGACGTGGTCGAAGCCGCCGCCCTCGCGCACGACCTCGGCCACCCGCCGTTCGGGCACCTCGGCGAGCAGGTCCTCGACCGCCTGGCCCGGCACCGGTTCGGCCTGTCCGACGGGTTCGAGGGCAACGCCCAGTCATTCCGGATCGTCACCACCACCGACGTCCGGGGACCCAAGGCGCTCGGCCTCGACCTCACCGTCGCAGTCCGCGCGGCCATGCTCAAGTACCCGTGGACGCGGCTGTCCCACCCGACCCCGCATCCGCGCGACCTGCCCGCCCCGCCCCGCGGTGCCGCCGAACCACTGGACGCGCCGGGCACGGGTGCCGCGAAGTTCTCCACCTACGTCACCGAGTTGGACGACCTGACCCAGGCCCGCGAGTTCTACGCCGGCCGGCTGGAACCGTGGCAGCAGACCGTCGAGGCGTCCGTGATGGACACCGCCGACGACATCGCCTACGCGATCCACGACCTGGAGGACTTCCACCGCGTCGGCGTCCTCCAGCACGCGACCGTCTCCGCCGAACTCAACACGTGGCTGGACCAGGCCCTCGACCTCGCCGAGCTGAGCGCCGCCGACCTCGCCGCCCAGCACCGCCGCCCCGGCCGGTCGCTGGAGGCCCTGCGCCGCCGCCTGCACGCCAAGGACTCGTGGGCCGTGGACGACGGCGCGTTCGCCCAGGCCGTCGCGAAGGTCCGGTCCGAACTGGTCGACGGGCTGCTCGCCGTCCCGTTCGACGGGTCGGTGGAGGCCGAGCAGGCGGTCGCGGGGTTCTCGTCGCGGTGGACGCGGCGGCTGGTCGACGCGGTCGGCGTCATCGAGGAGCCGACCACCCGCTCCGGGCACGTCGTGCTCGCCACCGCCCAGTGGCACGAGGTGCAGGTGCTGAAGTTCGTGCACCGCCGGTTCGTGCTGCTGCGCCCGGACCTCGCGCTGCACCAGCGCGGCCAGGCCCGACTGCTCACCGCGTTGGTCGAGGCGTTGGAGCAGTGGGCGACCGACCGGCACGAGGCCGACCGCCTGCCGCGCCGCCTGCACGACCTGATCGAACTCGCCACCGCCGAGTACACCGCGTTGGCGCGCACCGACCCCGGCACGCTGGTGGGCGCGACCGGCGACGGACCGTCCGGACCGGACGCCGTTCGGGCGCTCGCGCGCGGCCGGGCGGTGGTGGACTTCGTCGCCTCGCTGACCGACAACCAGGCCGCCGCGCTGCTCGACGCGGTGTCCGGGCGGACCGGTCAGCTGTGGACGGACGCTTTCGTACTGTGAACTGTGATGGGTCTTACCGTCTGAGAAGTAGGCCGAACGGTGGCAGACGGTAAGTATCCGTGCGCAATACGTTGACCCCTCCGATCGGAGACATCCGGTCGCCGGCCGCGTGCGTCGGGGGCACGCCCGAAAACTGGGGGAGACGCCTGTGCGCTCACCGAATCGCAGATCCCGAAGAAACCACGTGCTCGCGGCGGGGGCCGCGGCGCTGCTGACCCTGCTCGGCTCCGTGACACCGGCGTCGGCGGACCCGCCGAAGGCGTCCAAGGGCGTCGAGGAGAAGACCGCGCTGCAGATCGCGGCGCTGCAGGACATCAAGCGGACCGCGTCCAAGGCGGAGTCCAAACTGGACAGTGCGCTGCTGGTGGAGCAGCGCCGCCGCGTCCCCGGCGGGATCGGCAAGGTCCCGCACCTGAACACCGGCGTGAAGGTCCAGCCGGGCGGCACCGTCCTGGTGGACGTCCGCGCCCACGAGGTGACCGACGACCTGGTCGCCGCCGTCCGCGGCACCGGCGCCGCGATCCGCTCCACCTCCGTGGCCGGCAAGACCGTCCGCGCCCAGGTCCCGCTCTCCGCGTTGAGCGCCCTGGCCGCGCGCGCCGACGTCCGCCGCGTCGAGGTCGCCGCCGAGTGGAAGTCCTTCCACAAGCAGGACCCGAAGGACGCGAAGGTCCCGTCCAAGGAGGACAAGGCGAAGGAGGTCGAGGAGCGCACGCTGGCCGCGCTGTCGGCCCGGGTCGCCGCGCCCAAGGTCGGCGAGGGCGACCGGGCGCACGCCGCCGACACCGCGCGCCAGACCCACCGCGTCACCGGCACCGGCGTGAAGCTGTGCGCGATCTCCGACGGCGTGGACGGGCTGCTCGCCTCGCAGACCGCCGGCGAACTGCCCGCCGTGGACGTCCTGACCAGCCAGGAGGGTTCGGGCAGCGAGGGCACCGCGATGCTGGAGATCCTCCACGACATCGCGCCCAACGCCGAACTCGGCTTCGCCACCGCGATCAACGGCGACGCGAGCTTCGCCGACAACATCCGCGGCCTGCGCTTCCAGCTCGGCTGCGACGTGATCGTGGACGACATCCTGTACTTCAACGAGAGCCCGTTCCAGGACGGCGTGATCGCCCGCGCCGTGGACGAGGTCGTGGCCGCCGGCGCGGTGTACTTCTCCTCCGCGGGCAACGAGGGCAACGTCGCCGACGGCACCTCCGGCCACTGGGAGGGCCGGTTCGTCGACTCGGGCGTGGGCATCGGCAAGTTCGCCGGCACCGCGCACGACTTCAACCCCGACCCGGGCGCCAAGCAGGTGTTCAACCCGCTGTCCGACCGGTCCGGCAACGTGCCGGTGACGCTGTTCTGGTCCGACCCGCTGGCGTCGTCGTTCAACGACTACGACCTGTACCTGGCCAACGCGCAGGGCAACGTGGTGGCGTTCAGCCAGAACAACCAGGACGGCGTCCAGGACCCGTACGAGCGGTTGCAGACCCCGGCGGGCGCGACCGGTCTGCGGCTGGCCGTGGTGAAGTTCCGCGGTGAGGACCAGTACCTGTCGCTGTCCGCGCTCGGCGGCCGGTTCAAGGACTCCTCCGACGGTCTCAAGGGGTACGCCACGTCGGGCGTGACCCGCGGGCACTCGGCGGCCAAGGGCGCGATCAGCGTGGCCGCCGCCCCGGCGAACAACCCGCTGCCGTTCGACCTGGAGCCGGGTGACCCGGCCAACCCGCGCGGCCCGTACCCGAACGCGTTCGACGGCACGCAGAAGCCCGAGCGGTTCACCTCCGACGGCCCGCGCCGGGTGTTCTTCGCCCCCGACGGCACGCCGCGCGAGGAGGTGCGGCAGAAGCCGGACCTGACCGCGGCCGACGGCGTCGCCACCTCCGTGACCGGCTTCAACCCGTTCTTCGGCACGTCGGCGTCCGCGCCGAACGCGGCGGCGATCGCGGGTCTGATCCTGTCCGGCAACCCCGGTCTGACCCCGGCCGAGGTGCGCGAGGCGCTGACCACGACCGCCCTGGACATCGCCGAGGCGGGCGCGGACAACCGGACCGGCGCGGGCATCGTGCGCGCGGACCTGGTCCTGGCCTACACGGGCGCGTCGCCGCAGCCGCTGGCCAAGGCGCAGCGGCCGTCGGTGGCCAACGACGCCGACGGCAGCCAGTACCTCAAGCCGGGCACGACGGCGACGGTGACCGTGCCGGTGGCCAACGTCGGCGACGGCACGGCCGCGTCCACCAGCCTGGTGCTGACCTCGCCTACCGCCGGGGTGACCATCGCGCCGCGGTCGAAGTACTACGGCAACGTCGAGGTCGGGCAGACCGTGACGAACACGTTCAAGGTGACCGTGCCCGCCACGGCGCAGCTCGGCCTGCCCGTGCGGTTGGACGCCCGCGTCACCTTCGCGGGTTCGACCTCGCCGACGACCAGCACGTTCAACGTGCCCGTGGGCGAGCCGTCGCGGGAGAGCAAGCACTTCGCCTACAGCGGTCCGGTCGTGGCGATCCCGGACAACGACGCGACCGGCGCGTCCGTGCAGATCCCGGTGACCGGGGTCGGGCGCGGGTCGAAGCTGACCTTCTCGGTGGACGGCGCGACCTGTTCCGCGGTCGAGGGGGCGACGACGGTGGGCATCGACCACACGTTCACCGGTGACCTGGTCGGCACGCTGACCTCGCCGTCCGGGGCGACCGCCACGGTGTTCTCGCGCAGCGGCGGCACCGGCGCGAACCTGTGCCAGGTGGTGTTCGACGACTCGGCCGCGAAGGCGTACTCGACGGTGACCGCGAGCCTGGCGCCGTTCACCGGCACGTGGCGGCCCAACAGCCCGTTGGCGGCGTTGTTGGCCGAACCGGTCGACGGCACGTGGACGTTCAAGGTGGTGGACCAGGTGGCGGCCGACAAGGGCTCCATCCGCGCGGTGTCGCTGCACCTCAACGGTTACGTCTGATCGACGCCGGTAACGGCCGCTTGAAGGATCGGCCCCGGTGCCACGGGGCCGATCCGCCGGTCGGGGCAACGCGTTGGTGCGAAGAAGGCCCCCGGAGGGTTCTCCGGGGGCCTTCGCGACTTCGGGTCGGCAACACGACCTTTACTTCGGCCACTCCCAGCGGATGCCGAACACGCCCGGACCGAAGCCCAGCGCGACCGCGTGCACGCCGCCGGCCGCGTCCAGCGCGAGGTTGCGCCGCCGCGACGGGGTGTCGTCGCCGGCCGGGACGCTGAACTGCTGGCAGCGGGCGGGCAGGTACGACTGGTCGAAGCGCACCTCGATCACGTACTCCCGCACCGGCAGCCGGAACTTGCGCGCGAACGTGTTGTTGCCGGCCGGGTAGTGGCCCTCGGCGAACAGCAGCTCGTACTCCATGATGATCGTCTCGCCCCTGGTCAGGGGGCGGTCGAACATCAGCTCGGCGACCATGATGTTGGCGTCGGTGTCCTCGGCGTAGCGGCCCAGGTGGCAGTTGCGCAGGTTGACCACGTCCGGCAGGACGTCGGACTCCTCGGTCTCGAACACCAGCGCCCAGCGGTCCGGGCCGTCCTGCTCGGCGCGCAGGATCTGGCGCACCCACACCGAGCGCTGGCCGCCGTCCGCGGCGATCTCGATGCGGTCGTGCTGGCTGATCCGGCCCAGCTTCACGTCCGAGGACGTGTCCACCTTCTGCAACAGGTTCGCGACCCGCTCACGACGCGCCCACAGGGCGTCGATCGGCATCATCGTCGTCGGGCGCGACCGCCTGCCGCGCGGGCGCGGCGGCCCGAGCAGCGCCGACAGGCCGGCCTGCGGCACGCCCAGCACGGTCTCCAGGTGGCGCAGCGCCTCCAGCGACTCGGGTCGCTCGGGGCGGCGGCGGCCCGACTGCCAGTAGCTCAGCGTGGCGACGCTGATGGTGACCCCGCGCAGGGCGAGCCTGTGCTGGATGCGGTCGAGACTCAGCCTGCTGGCCTTGATCGCCGCTCTCAGCGCCTCCGGGAAGGGTCCCGTGGTCAGGAGCTGCGCAAGACTGCCGTGGCCCGTCGAGTCGAGGTCGTCGACGGACAGGTTGGGTCGACCGGCAGCGTTGGTCATCGTGACTCCCCGCTGTCATTAGATCACGCCCCAGTGACCCTACCCGCCAACGCAGTGCGGTGGTGCCTACCAGGTGGAGTCAATGGTTGGTCCATACGGGTCACGAGTTCACTGGGGTGGCACTCGATCTGTCAAGTGGTGATTGCCTGTGGTCTGGAATCTGTAAACCCGTCGGTAACATTGTGCACGAGATTCCGGAGGTCGTGGTACTGGCCCCCTTCGGGATCGGTTGAGCGGTGGTGGTGGCCGCGCTGCGTGACGCGGCCACCACGGCCCGTTTGGCGTAACCCGATCGGTTGGCCCTACTGTGTGCCCGGTGACCGACCTGGTGCCCGTTCCGGACGACCCGTTGAGCGAGGTCGCCGCCGCCGTCCTCGGGGCGGGGGAGCACCAGGTGGTGGACCTGCTCGACGTCGTGCGCGAGCCCGCGCCGGTGGGCGTGGACGTGGTGCGGGCGGGTGACGACCTGCTGCCTCGGTTGGCGCACGAGAACGCCCTGTCCCACGCGTTGGCGCTGGCCCGGAAGGCCCTGCGGCCCGGCGGGCTGCTGGTGGCCGCGGTGCCCGAACTGGACCGGTTGAGCAGGCTGCGGCCCACCGCGCCGCCGCCGCGGGTGTCCGGGCGCGGGCGGGACCGGCAGGTCACCGTGCAGCTGTGGGACTGGGCGGCGGACGGCGAGTCCTACGCGCTGGAGGTCGTGCGGCTGGTGCGCGGGGAGACGTCCTGGGAGGTCGCGAACACCGTGGCCACGCGGCACCGGGTGCTGACCGCGGAGCAGATCTCCGACGAGCTGTCCGGCGCGGGGTTCGGGGCGGTCCAGCGGCTCTCGCCCGCCGAGTGCGGCTACCTGCTGCCCGTGTGGGTGGCCGTGGCGCCGGCATGACCAAGGTCCGCCCGGTGTCCGGGGGCGGGCGGGCGGTGGAGGTCGAGCCCGAACGCCTGGCGGGCTGGTTCGAGCGGTTCTCGGCTCGTCACGGCGGTGTGGTCGCCACTTCGGTCAGCGCTTCGTCGTTCGTGGTGACGGCGGTGGACGGGGCTTCGGCCGCGGTCTCCTCGGCGTTCGGGGAATTCACCCCGGTGGGTGACTCCGATGGTCTGGCGCTCGACGCGTTGCTGATCCGGGCGTCGGCGAGCCGGCGGATCGGGCTGGTGCTGGTGCGGCTGGGCGGGCACAGCGTCGGGGTGGCGGTGGACGGGTCGGTGGTGACGTCGACCACCGACAGCCGTCAGGTGCACGGGCGGAACAAGGCGGGCGGCTGGTCGCAGCAGCGGTTCGCGCGCCGGCGGGAGGGGCAGGCGCGGGTGGCGCTGGCGGCGGCGGCCGACGACGTGGCCCGGGTGCTGGTGCCCGTGCTGGACTCGCTGGACGCCGTGGTGCTGGGCGGTGACCGGCAGGCGCTGGACGTGCTGCGGGCGGACCGGCGGCTGGCCGGGGTGTTCGCCCTGGCCTCGCCGCGGGTGCTGGACGTGCCCGAGCCCCGGCGGGCGGTGCTCGACGAGGCCGCCCGGCGCGCACGGGCGGTGGAGATCGTCGTCCGCGACTGATCACGGCGTGCCGGCGGTCTCCCAGGTCTTGGCGGCATCGCGGGCCGCGGCCGCCGCGGTCCGGCGGGAGTCCTCGACGTCGCCCAGCACGGTCGGGTGGTGCCGGATGGCGGTGACGTCGGTGATGCCCGCCCAACGCAGCCAGTCGTCGAAGAAGGTGGACTGGAAGTCGGTGCCGAACGCGGTCGGGAGGCCCGGCGCCCACACGGCGCTGGTGTAGACGACGGCGGCCTTCTTGTTCTTCAGCAGGGGCTGGTAGCCGGTCTGCGCGTCGAATCCCCAGGCGAGGCCGGGCTGGGAGACGACGTCGACGAACTGCTTGAGGATGTACGGGATGCCGGCGTTCCACATGGGGACGCTGAACAGCAGGCGGTCGGCGGCGTCGAACCGGTGGAAGGCGGCGATGACGGCGTCCCACGCGTGCTGTGCCGCGCCGGTCGGGGTGCCGCCGCGGATCAGCGTCATCTTGGCCTCGGTCTCGGCGGGACCGAAGGCGGGCAGGGTGCCGTCCCACAGGTCCCAGTGCTCGACTTCGTCGTCGGGGTGGGTTTCGCGGTAGGCCTCCACGAAGGCCGCGGCGATGGCCAGGGACTCGGACTCGGCGCCCCGAGGTGAGGCGGAGATGTGCAGCAACTTGCCCATGGTGCTCCTTCGCGTCCTTGCGGCTCTCTTCAGGCGGACTGCGGTCCGCTTGTTCTGACAGTAGCGGACCGTGGTCCGCTTCGGCAAGGCTCCGGAAATTGATCGAACTCGTGACAACCACCGGGCGGCCCAACCGCATGGATAGGGGTGAAGGGCCCCGCGAGGAGGTGGTCCACCAAGCGAAGGAGCAGGTCATGCGCACTCGACTTGTCCTGGCGGCCGGTGCCGTCGTCGTCGGCGGCATCGCCATCGCCGTGCCCGCGCTGGCGGGAACGTCCGGCGAGCCGACCCCGTCCCCGGTGCCGACCACACCCGCCCCCACTGCCTCCGCCCCCACTGCCTCCGCTCCCACCGTCACGCCCGCGCCCTCCGCGCCGCCGGCGGTCACCCCCGCACCTTCGCTCCCGCCGTCGGCGACACCCGCACCGGCACCGCCCGCGGTGACGCCGGCACCTTCGCTTCCGCCGTCGGGCACACCCGCTCCGACACCGCTTGCCGTGACGCCCGCGCCTTCGCTTCCGCCGTCGGCCACACCCGCGCCCGCGCCGCCCGCGGTGACGCCCGCGCCGCCGGCACCGCCGTTGGCGTCCCCGGCCTCGACGCCGGGTCCGCTGGAGCCGGTCCCCGCGCCGGCCCCGCCCGTCGGCGTGGCCCCACTCCCGACCACCCCCGGTGAGCCCCCGGTCAGCCCTCCGGCCCCGACCGCGCCCGCCCCGAACCCGAGGCGATGACGGCGTGAATTGGGACGCGGAGTTCACCGAACACTTCGACCGGTGCGCCGACTCGATGCGCTTCACCGCGTACTTGTTGTGCGGCAACCACCACGAGGCCGAAGACGTGGTGCAGACCGCGTTCCTCAAGCTGTACCTGGCCGGGCCGAAGCTGGTCCGGCGCGAGGGCCTGGAGCCCTACCTGCGGAGGATCGTGGTGCGCACCTTCATCGCGGAGCGGCGGCGGGTGCGGTGGCGGCGCGAGCAGTTGCGCGACGAACTGCCCGAGCAGGCTCAGGCCCCGGTGCTCAGCGAGGACAAGCTGGTGGTCTGGGACGCGCTGCGGGCGGTGCCGGCCAAGCAGCGCGCGGTCCTGGTGCTCAGGTTCTGGCACGACCTGGGCGTGGAGGAGACGGCGGCGGCGCTGCGCTGCACGGTCGGCACCGTCAAGAGCAACACCAACCGCGGCCTGAAGGCGTTGCGGCGGCGGTTGGGTCCGGCGTTCGAGGAACTGTGGCAGGAGGTGTCACGCGGTGCTTGAGGACCGTTTGAAGGAGTTGTTCGACGAGCTGAACATCAAGCCGAGGCCGAGCACGTTCGGCGCGGTGGACATCGTGTGGCACGGCCGGCGCATCCGCACCCGCCGCCGGCGCCTGGCCGTGGTCAGCAGCGCCCTGACCACAACAGCCCTGGTGGCGGCGGCCGGCTTCGCGCTCAACCAGCCGAACGGCACCACCACCCCGGGCACCGGCACCCCACCCACCTCGACCTCGACCACCCCACCCCCCGACCAGCCCCACACCACACCCGCCCCCGACCAACCCCAACTCACACCACCGCCGAGCCAGCCACCCACCGCGCCGCTGCCCAGCCAGCCGCCGGTCGCCCCGGCTCCGCCCAGCGCCACCCCCAACCCGAACCCGGACTCCAACCCGGCTCCACCCGACCTCGGCTCACCGCGGGGCAGTTCCCCGCCGGGGGCGAGCGCGGCCCCGCCCGCTCCCGGCACCACGCCGCCCCTCTCGACGGCTCACCTGGTCCCGACCGGCTGAGCCGGGGGGCGACCGGCTGAGCCAGGGGGCGACCGGCTGAGCCAGGGGGCGACCGGCTGGGTCAGGCCAGGGTGCCGGTCGCCAGCAGACCGCCGTCCACCCGGACGGTCTCGCCGGTGATCCACGACGCCCCGTCCGAGACCAGGAACGCCACCAGGCGGGCGACGTCCTCCGGCGAGCCGAGGCGCTTCATCGGGTAGTGGCCCGCGGCCTCCTCCTCGCGGCCCGTGTAGAGCGCCTCGGCGAAGCGGGTCTTCACCACGGCCGGGGCCACGGCGTTCACCCGCACCTTCGGGCCGAGTTGCCACGCCAGCTCCTCGGTCAGCCGGATCAGCGCGGCCTTGCTCGCCCCGTACGCCCCGATCACGCCGGTCGACCGCAGGCCGCCCACGGACGCCACGTTCACCACCGCGCCGCCGTGCTCCCGCATCCACGCCTTCCACGCCAGCTGCACGAACCCGAGCGCGGCCACGACGTTGACGTCGAAGATCTTCTGCACCGCGCCCAGGTCGGCCTCCATGAGCGGGCCGAAGACCGGGTTGATCCCGGTGTTGTTCACCAGCACGTCGAGCCGGCCGAACCGCTCGACCGTCCGGGTGACGGCCTCCTCGCGGTCGTCGGCGTGGCCAGCGTTGCCCGGGACCGCGAGCACGCGCGACTCCGGCACGCCCGCCTCCTCCGCCAGCGACCGCGCCGCCGCCGCGACGGCGTCCGGCTTGCGCGAGGTGATGGTGACCGACGCCCCGCGCGTGAGCAGCTCCCGAGCCACGCCGTAGCCGATGCCCCGGCTCGCGCCGGTGACCAGTGCCGTCCTGCCCGCGAAGTCCGCGCCCTCGATGCTCGTCATGCGCGAAATGTATGCCGGTGGACACACGCGGCTAATTCGGTGGCGCCCCACCCGTAGACTGGTGGGGTGGTGGTCTTGATCGAGTAGGTCCGGTGCGTGTCCCAGCCGCACTGTTGACCCCGCACGACCACAACCCACCGGAGTTCCGCCTTGATCACCGCAACCGATCTTGAGTTGCGCGCGGGTTCGCGCATCCTGCTGTCCGACGCCACCCTCCGCGTCCAGCCCGGCGACCGCATCGGCCTCGTCGGCCGCAACGGCGCGGGCAAGACCACGTCCCTGCGCGTCCTGGCCGGCGAGGGCCAGCCCTACGCGGGCGAGGTGCGGCGCACCGGCGACCTCGGCTACCTGCCGCAGGACCCGCGCGAGGGTGACCTGTCGGTCATCGCCAAGGACCGCGTGCTGTCCGCGCGCGGCCTGGACCAGCTGCTGCGCGACATGGAGAAGATGCAGTCCACCATGGCCGAGCTGGTGGACGACGCCGAGCTGCAGGCCGCCGTGCGCAAGTACGGCAAGCTGGAGGAGCGCTTCGCCGCCCTCGGCGGGTACGCGGCCGAGAGCGAGGCCGCCCGGATCTGCTCCAACCTGGGCCTGGCCGACCGCGTCCTCGCGCAGCCGCTGCGCACCCTGTCCGGTGGTCAGCGCCGCCGGGTCGAGCTGGCGCGCATCCTGTTCGCCGCGTCCGAGGCGGGCGTGGGCGCGAAGTCCAGCACGATCCTGCTGATCGACGAGCCGACCAACCACCTCGACGCCGACTCGATCGCGTGGCTGCGCGGGTTCCTCAAGAACCACGACGGCGGCCTGGTCGTGATCAGCCACGACGTCGAGCTGCTCGACGACGTGGTCAACAAGGTGTGGTTCCTCGACGCGACCCGCGGCGAGATCGACATCTACAACATGGGCTGGAAGAAGTACCTGGAGGCCCGCGCCGCCGACGAGAAGCGCCGCCGCCGCGAGCGCGCCAACGCCGAGAAGAAGGCCGGCGCGCTGATGGCGCAGGCCGACAAGATGCGGGCGAAGGCGACCAAGGCGGTGGCCGCGCAGAACATGGCCCGCCGCGCCGAGAAGCTGCTGTCCGGCCTGGAGGAGACCCGCCAGGCGGACAAGGTCGCGAAGATCCGCTTCCCGCAGCCCGCCGCGTGCGGCCGGACCCCGCTCACCGCCGAGGGCCTGAGCAAGTCCTACGGGTCGCTGGAGGTGTTCACCGGCGTCGACCTGGCGATCGACCGCGGCTCGCGCGTGGTGATCCTGGGCCTCAACGGCGCGGGCAAGACCACCCTGCTGCGCCTGATCGGGCGGATGGAGCAGCCCGACACCGGCGAGGTCGTCCCCGGTCACGGCCTGAAGGTGGGCTACTTCGCGCAGGAGCACGAGACGCTCGACCACCAGGCCACGGTGTGGGAGAACATCCGCCACGCCGCCCCGGACGTGCCCGAACAGCAACTGCGCTCGCTGCTGGGCACGTTCCTGTTCAGCGGTGAGCAGCTCGACCAGCCCGCGGGCACCCTGTCCGGCGGCGAGAAGACCCGGCTCGCGCTCGCCGGCCTGGTGTCCAGCGCCGCGAACGTGCTGCTGCTCGACGAGCCGACCAACAACCTCGACCCGGCCAGCCGCGAGCAGGTGCTCGACGCGCTGCGCCGCTACGAGGGCGCGGTCGTGTTGGTCACGCACGACCCCGGAGCGGTGGAGGCCCTTGAGCCCGAGCGGGTGATCCTGCTGCCCGACGGAACCGAGGACCACTGGTCCGAGGAGTACCTGGAACTCGTGCAGTTGGCCTGAGCAACAGGTTTCAGTCGCATCACGGTAGATCCACTCTCCGTGTTCGCCCCTCACCCGATCGACCGCTCGCCGATCTTTTCGCATGATCGCCTGGCGTTCTTGGTCGCCGTGTTCGATCATTGCGACGACAGGGGCTTTCACGGCCCGACCTGCTGTCTACGGAAGGCGGGACAAGGTGGCTGACCTGAAGAAGGGCGCCCGGATCACCGGCGCCACGCGGGACAAGCTGGCCGCTGACCTGAAGAAGAAGTACGAAAAGGGCGCGAGCATCCGGGCGTTGGCCGAGTCCACCGGACGCTCCTACGGCTTCGTGCACCGGGTGCTCAGCGAGTCCGGTGTGCAGCTTCGCGGTCGCGGTGGCGCCACCCGCACGAAGAAGAAGTAAGCTACCCTCCGGTAACAACGGGCGTCGAGGAGAGACGGCGCCGGCCTGAACCCGGAGGTAACGCGCATGTCGGCACCGACCACCATCGACGCCGGCCTGCTGGAACGCGGAGGCGTGCGGCTCGTCGTCGACGGACCGCGCGCGACGATCACGCTCGACCGTCCCGACGTGCTCAACGCACAGACGCCGTCCACCTGGACGGCGTTGCGGACGATCGGCGCGCTGCTGGACCCGGACGTCCGCGTCGTGGTCGTCCGGGGCTCCGGTCGTGCCTTCTCCGCCGGTCTCGACCGGCGGATGTTCAGCGGCGCCCCGGTGGAGGGCGAGCCGGGCCTGTCGGAGATCACCCTCCGCGGGCCCGAAGGCGGCGCGGCGTTGATCGCGGAGTTCCAGGAGGGTTTCCGCTGGCTGCGCGACCCCTCCCGGGTGACGATCGCCGCCGTGCACGGGCACGCCATCGGCGCGGGCTTCCAGCTCGCGCTGGCGTGCGACTTCCGCGTGGCGGCGGACGACGTGCAGTTCTGCATGGCCGAGACGTCCCTGGGCCT
This sequence comes from Saccharothrix sp. NPDC042600, assembly GCF_040647305.1. Taxonomy (NCBI): domain Bacteria; kingdom Bacillati; phylum Actinomycetota; class Actinomycetes; order Pseudonocardiales; family Pseudonocardiaceae; genus Saccharothrix; species Saccharothrix sp. NPDC042600. The sequence continues at coordinate 13,305 of NZ_JBEZBW010000096.1, forward strand.
GGTCCCCGACCTGGGCGGCACCCTGCCGCTGGTGAGGCTGGTCGGGTATTCGAGGGCGGCCGAGATCTGCGTGACCGGTCGCCGGGTCGGCGGCGAGGAGGCCGAGCGCATCGGCTTGGCCAACCGCGTCGTCCCCGGCGACCGCCTCGACGCGGCCGTGGACGACCTGGTCGCCCAGGTCCTGCGCCCCATGCCGGGCGCCGTCCGCGAGACCCTGGCACTGCTGGCGCACGCGGCGGACAACGCCACCGAGCAGTCCCAGCTCCAGGCGGAACGCGAGGCCCAGGTCCGCCGCCTGACCGAACTGACCGCCCTGGCCACAGCCACCACCACCGCCTGACCCACCCCCACCCTCACCGACACCCACCCGCGCCGCTCGCCGCGCCGCGCTGCTCGTCCACGCCGCTTGCCCGCGCTGCGCCCGCGCTGTGCCGCCGGCGCTGCGCCGCGCCGCTCGCCCGCGCTGTGCCGCCCACCCGCCCGCTGCGCCGCGCCGCTCCTGCTGCACACCCTCGAACATCACCCGATCGGGGACATGCAGGATCCGCGACCTTTCCCCGACTCGCGCGTCCCGTAGAAGGAGGGACGCGGGGGCGGGGGACGGGCGCGGGCTACGCCGACAGCGGACAGCCAGTCCGCCCGCACCGGGAAGCCGTGAGCCGACCTGGGCGTTCACCCCTGTCGTGGATGGCACATGGGGCTTGATGCGCAGTGCGATGGCGGCGTCCGGCACACCGAAGGCGGTGCGGCCGGGGACGTTCAGGCGGGTGGTCGGGTTCGCCGGGCCGCATCGGGCCAAGTTGGGTGTGTTCCTCGCGCTCACGGTCGTGTCGGCGGTGCTCGCGGTGAGCACGCCCGTGCTGGCCGGCCGGGTGGTGGACGCCATCGTGGGCGGCCGGGACGTGTCGGTCGTCGTGTGGCTGGCCGTGGCCATCGCCGGGATCGCGATCGTGGACGCCGCGCTGGGGCTGGTCGAGCGGTGGCAGTCGGCCCGCATCGGGGAGGGGTTGATCTACGACCTGCGGCGGGCCGTGTTCGAGCACGTGCAGCGCATGCCGGTCGCGTTCTTCACCCGCACCCGGACCGGGGCGCTGGTCAGCCGGCTCAACAACGACGTGATCGGCGCGCAGCGGGCGTTCACCTCGACGCTGTCCGGCGTGGTCACCAACGTCATCCAGCTCGGCCTGTCGCTGGGCGTGATGTTCACCCTCTCCTGGCAGGTCACGGCCCTCGCGCTGGTCCTGCTGCCGATCTTCGTGCTGCCCGCCCGCCGCATGGGCAGCCGCATGGCCGACCTGCAGCGCGAGGCGTCCACGCTCAACGCCGGCATGACCACGCAGATGACCGAGCGCTTCTCCGCGCCCGGCGCGACGCTGGTCAAGCTGTTCGGGCGCCCGAACGCCGAGGTGGGCGAGTTCAGCGAACGGGCCGCGCGCGTCCGGGACATCGGGGTGCGCACCGCGATGGCCACCCGCTGGTTCATGACCGGCCTCACGCTGGTCTCCGCCCTCGCCCAGGCCCTCGTCTACGGCCTCGGCGGCTACCTCGCGCTGACCGGCCACCTCGCCGCCGGCACCGTCGTGTCGCTCGCCCTCCTGCTCACCCGCCTCTACACGCCGCTGACCGCGCTGGCCAACGCCCGCGTGGACGTGATGACGGCGCTGGTCAGCTTCGAGCGGGTCTTCGAGGTGCTCGACCTCAAGCCCATGATCGAGGAGAAGCCGCAGCCCCGGAAGCTGCCCGACGGGCCGGTGTCGGTCGAGTTCGAGGACGTCCGCTTCGGCTACCCGGCGGCGGACAAGGTGTCCCTCGCCTCGCTCGAATCGGTGGCCACCCTGGACGGCCGCGGGGGCGAGGAAGTGCTGCACGGCATCAGCTTCCGCGCCGAACCCGGGCAGCTCGTCGCGCTGGTCGGCTCGTCGGGCGCGGGCAAGTCCACGATCGCCTCGCTCGTGCCGCGCCTGTACGACGTGGACGCGGGCGCGGTCCGGCTGTCCGGGGAGGACGTCCGGGACCTCGCGTTCGACGACCTGCGCCGCGCGGTCGGCGTCGTCACCCAGGACGGGCACCTGTTCCACGACACGATCCGCGCCAACCTGTCCTACCCGCGCCCCGACGCCGGCGAGGACGAGCTGTGGGACGCCCTCGACCGCGCCCGGCTCAAGCCGCTGGTGCAGTCCCTGCCCGACGGCCTGGACACGGTCGTCGGGGAACGCGGCTACCGGCTCTCCGGCGGCGAGCGGCAGCGGCTGACCATCGCCCGGCTGCTGCTGGCCCGCCCGCGCGTGGTCATCCTGGACGAGGCCACCGCCCACCTGGACTCCGAGTCCGAGGCGGCGGTCCAGGCCGCGCGGGGCGAGGCGCTGCGCGGCCGGACCGCGCTGGTGATCGCGCACCGGCTGTCCACGATCCGCGCCGCCGACCAGATCCTGGTCGTGGAGGACGGCCGGGTCGTCGAACGCGGCACGCACGCCGAGCTGATCGACGCGGACGGGCGCTACGCCGAGCTGCACCGGACCCAGTTCGACGAAGCGCCCACCGCCGCGTGACCCGACGGGCGGGTCAGATCGCGCCGAGGAACCCGGCGGCGGCGCCGACGGCGACCTTCGAGGTGTCGCCGTCGATGACCACCACCGAGAACGCCAGGTCGCCCCGGTAGCCGATGAACCAGCCGTGCGAGCGCGTGCCGTCGCCGTGCTGGGCCGTGCCGGTCTTGCCGCGCACGTCGCCCAGCCCGGCGAGCTGGGTCGCTGTCCCGCCGGTCACCACGCCGCGCATCATGGTGCGCAGCGCGGAGGCGACGTTGCCGGGCAGCGCCCGGCCGGTGCCGCCGGTCGTCGGGATCTCGCGGATCAGGTTCGGGGTCGGGATGCTGCCCTTCGCCACGGTCGCCGCCGCCAGCGCCATGCCGAACGGCGTCGTCTGCACCTTGCCCTGGCCGATGCCCGCCTCGACCCGCTCGGGGACGGTCCCCGCCGGCGGCACCTTGCCGGTGTTGGTGGTGACGCCGGCGATGGTGAAGTCCGCGTCCAGCCCGAACAGCGACGCCGCGCGGGGCAGGGCGTCGGCGGGCAGGTCGGCCGCGAGCTGGCTGAAGCTGGTGTTGCACGACGCCGCGAACGCCTGCCGCAGCGACACCGTCCCCAGGTCGAACTGGCCGTCGTTGACGATCTGTCGCGTGCCGATGGTCTTCTTGCCCGGGCACTCGACCTCGGTGTCCAGCGACGCGGTGCCCGCCGTGAGCGCCGCCGCCGCGGTGACGATCTTGAACGTCGAGCCGGGCTCGTACCAGCCCTGCATCGCGACCAGGCCGCCGGTGCTGGCGGCGGCGTTCTGCGCCACGGCCACGATCTCGCCCGACGACGGCTCGATCGCCACGATCACCGCGCCCTGCTGCACCTGGTCCACCGCCGCCTGCGCCGCGCGCTGCACCGGCGGGTCCAGCGTCACGGTCAGCGTCTGCTTCGCCTGGGCCTTCTTCTCCTGGACGACGGTGACCGGCACGCCCGCGGGATCGACCAGGGCGACCTGCCAGCCGGGCGTCCCGGTGAGGGTGCCGACCTCCCGCCGCACCGACCCCATCACCTGCGGGGCCAGGTCCGGCGCCACGGGCGCGCCGGTCCGGTCGAGCAGCGCGCCGTCGCCGGAGGTCGGCAGGTAGGCCAGGCTCTGGCCCTCGGCGAGCTGCGGGTGCAGCACGGTCGGCGCCCAGTGCACCCGCCACTTGCCCTCGACCAGTCGCAGCTCGACCTTCGTCCGGTACTTCACCGACGTCTGGTCCGGCAGCGACCACGTCACGTCGAGGTCGGCCTCGGCCGTCGTCGCGGACTCGGCGGGCGGCGGGACGACGCCCAGCCGCCCGTGGAACTCCGTGGCCGTCATGCCCTGGAACGTCTTGAACAGCACCGGTTCCGCCGCCCCGGCCGCGTCGGTGGCCGCCGCCGCGCGGGCGGCGTCCTTGCGCACCAACCAGTTGACGAACTCCTGGGCGGCCGGTCCGGGCTGCGGTCTCACCGTCGGCACCGGCGGGTCGGCGAGCGGACTCGCGTCGGAGGTCAGCACGACCACCCCGGCGACGATCACCGCGACCGCCGTCAACCCGCCCCCGGCCAGCACGAAGCGCTTCGTTCTCTTGTTCACGTTTCCCCCTCTGGACCGGAGGCTATCGCCACCCCGTGGAGGAATCGTGAGTATTCGTACTCATCCCAACTGCGGGATGCGGGACTGGTACTTGCGCAACAGGTCCGAGTTCGCCGCGTCGCCGCCCTCGACGTTCGCGCTGCGCCACAACGGGAGCGCGACGCCGGTCTCGGCGGCCTTGTCGAACAGCCGCACGAGCAGGAGGTTCCACAGGAACGCCGTGGCCACCGTCGACACGGCGGCGATCACCGGGCTGTCGACGGGGTAGGTGGCGTCGCCGGGCGGCACGAGGTTGTCCAGCACGACGGTCGCGTTCTCGGCCAGCGTGGTGCCCGCGCGGCGCGGGGCGGCGGCGCTCGCGGCCAGGGAGGTCACCGCGACCACCGGGACGCCGGAGTCGGCGGCGTGCACGGCCAGCTCCACCGGGTACGGGTTCACGCCGGAGGTGGAGAAGACGAACAGCACGTCGTGCGCCGCCAGGCCCGCCTCCCGCAGCACCTCGGCGGCCAGGCCGGAGCGGCGCTCCGCGGCGGTGCTGCTGATCGCGCCGTGCATGGGCAGCAACTCGGGGTGGTAGACCGGGCGCACGCAGGCCAGGCCGCCCGCGCGGTAGAAGGTCTCGGCGACCGCGGCCAGCGAGTGGCCCGCGCCCGCGGCGAGGATCGTGCCGTCGGCGCGCACGGTGGCCAGGACCAGTTCCGCGACGTCGTCCAGCGCCGCCGCGTTGGCCTGTTCCACGCGGGTCAGGTGGTTGCGCACGACATCGCCGTAGTCGGAGCCGGGCACGGTCTCGGTCATGCGGTCCCTCCAGTGGTCTGAACCATGTGATCGCAAGTCCTACCCGATCCGCGCACCGGCCGCCAGGAGGGGTTTGACGTTCGAACACATCGCATGTTCAGATGAACACCATGGATGTTGCGACGCGTCACGAGTTGATCCTCCAGCGGCTGCGCGGCGGCGAACGGGTCCCCGTCGGCGCGCTCGCGGAGCTGGTCGGCGCGTCGGAGATGACCGTGCGCCGCGACCTGGACGTGCTGGAGCGCGACGGGCTGCTGCGCCGGGTGCGCGGGGCCGCGGTCAGCATGCTGACCGGCGAGGAGACCCCGTACGCGGCGCGGTCGCGGCAGCGGCTGGAGGCCAAGCGGCGCATCGGCGAGGCGGTCGCCGACCTGCTCGACGACGGCGAGACCGTGGTGCTCGACGGCGGCAGCACCACCCTGGAGGTCGCTCGGCGGCTCACCGACCGGCGGCTCACCGTGCTCCCGCTGTCCCTGCACGCCGCGGACGCGCTGCGCGGCGCCGAGAACGTGCGCATGGTCCTGCCCGGTGGCGACATCCGCCCCGGTGAACTGGCGTTCGTCGGCCCCCTGACCGAGTACGCGTTCAAGGTCATGCGGTTCGACACGATGGTGCTCGGCAGTTGCGGCCTCAGCGCGCGCGACGGCGTCTCCGCCCACGACCTGGCCGAGGGCGCGGTGAAGAAGGCCGCCGTGGACGCCTCCGCCCGCATCGTCGCCGCCGTGGACAGCTCCAAGTTCGGGCGCACCGCGTTCGGCCGGGTGTGCGGCGCCGACGAGATCGACGTCCTGGTCACCGACCGGGACGCCCCGCAGGACGAGGTCGAGCGGCTGCGCGAGACCGGCGTGGAGGTCCGCCTTGTCTGACACCGCCCTCGACACCCCGCGCCGCGCACGGGTCGCCACGGCGCTCGTGTTCGCCCTGCACGCGGCCGTCTTCGCCGCGTGGACCCCGCACATCCCGGCGGTCAAGGAGGAGCTGGGCCTCAACGACGGCACCCTCGGCCTGACGCTGCTGGGCGCGCCCGTCGGGTCCGTCGTCGCGATGCTCCTGGTGGGCAACGCGGTCGCCAAGTGGGGCAGCCGGCGGGTCGTCCTGCTGATGTTCCTGGGCTACGGCCTGACCTCGCCGCTGCTGGGCATCGCGTGGACGGCGTGGGCGCTGTTCGTGGCGCTGGCGCTGTGGGGCGCGTTCCAGGGCGCGCTGGACGTGGCGATGAACTCGCAGGGCATCGCCGTGGAGAACGCCTACGGCCGCCCGATCCTGTCCAGCTTCCACGCCTGGTGGAGCTTCGGCGGGTTCGTCGGCGTCGGCCTGGGCGCGGTCGCCATCAGCTTCGGCGTGGACCTGACCGGCCAGATGACCGCCGTGACGGTCCTGGTCGCGCTGGTCGCGTGGCCGTTGTCGCGGGCCATGCTCGGCGACGACCACGCCGTGGACGAGCACAAGCTCGGCCTGCCGTGGCGGGACAAGCGCGTGCTCGTGCTCGGCGCGATCATGTTCGCCGGCCTGCTGTGCGAGGGCGCGGTCGGCGACTGGGCGGCGCTGTACCTCAAGGAGACCGTCGGGGTGTCGGCGGAGGCGGCGGGCTGGGGCTACGCGGTGTTCGCGATGCTGATGTTCGTCGGCCGCGTCATGGGCGACCGCTGGGTGCTGCGCTTCGGACCCGCCCGCGTGGTGGCGTCCCTGGCCGCCGTCGGCGCGGTGGGCCTGGGCGTGGCCCTGGTGGTGGGCCAGTTCGGCGTGGCCTTGGTCGGGTTCGGCCTGTTCGGGCTGGGGCTGGCGTGCATCGTGCCGGTGGCGTTCAGCTCGGCGGCGGCGCAGTCCGACGCCCACGCCGCGCAGGCCATCGCCGGGGTCGCCACGGCCGGCTGGGCGGGCTTCCTGCTGGGCCCGCCGCTGATCGGCCTGCTGGCCCACGCGACGTCGCAGAGCCTGGCCCTGGGCATCCTGCCCGTGCTGTGCCTGGGCGTGGTCCTCAGCGCCCGCGCGCTCAGCCGACGATGACCTGAAAGCGTGCACCTCCCCTCGGCCGGTTGCCCCGGTGGCGCGCCTGTAGGCCACTGGACGCAGGTGTCCGACGAGGGGAGTCGCCGTGGTCGCCACAGTCGTGGTCGCCGTCATCGCGCTGGTGGGCGGGCTGGTGGTCAACTGGCTGCTCAAGAAGCGCCGGGCGGTGGCCACCGGGGAAGCGCTCACCATCCGCGACCTGGCCGGCCCGATGGAGACGCTGGCCGTGCTGCTGCTGGCGTTCGTGCTGGTCGTGGCCGCCGAGTCGTACAGCGCGGCGGAGGAGGCGGTGCGCGTCGAGGCGAACGTGGTGGACAACTTCTTCGAGGTCGCCGAGTTCGCCCCGGCCGGGACCGCCCGCAAGCTCCAGGCGGCCACCGTCTGCTACGCCCGTGCGGTGGTCGCCCAGGAGTGGCCGACCCTGGAACAGGGCGCGGGCACGTCGTCCAAGCCCAGCGTGTGGAGTTCCCATTTCCGCGCGGCTTTCAAGGAGATCGACCCCGACAACGGCCTGTTCGAGACGCTCGTCCAGGCCGACCGCGACCGGTCCGACGCGCGCAACCAACGCGTGGCCCAGTCCAGCCCGGCGATCCCGGACGTCCTCTACTGGTTCATGGTGCTCACGCTGGCGGTCACGGTGATCGCCTTCGCCTTCAACCTGCCCGCGCGGGGCAAGGGCGCGGAGGTGGTCGGCCTGGTCGTCCTGACCACGCTGTTCACCCTGTCGCTGCTGCTGATCCGGGACGTGGACCGGCCCTTCGGCGGCGCCATCGCCGTCTCGTCGGAAGCCATGCGGATCACCGCGGACGACACCGCCGAGGACTTCGCCGAAGCGCACGGCACCGCCGGACTCCCGTGCGACAACGACGGCAACCGCCTCGACGGCTAGCGCGACAGCGGTTCGTCGCAGCCGCCGTCCCTGATGGGGCCGACCACCGAGAACGACACCGTGCCCGGCTCTACGGCATGTCCTCGGGCCGGTCCACGTCACGGCCGTCCGCCACGTCGTCGCACGGCACGGCCGTCGCCCCGTGCGCCTTGAGGTAGTCCCGGGCCCCGGCGTCACCGGTCGCGGAGTCGGACACGCCGCGCCAGTGGTCCCGGCCGATGAGCACCGGGTGGCCCGGCGCGCCGCCGTACACCGCCCGGGCCAGCGCGGACGGGGTGGCCAGGGCGGCGAAACGGCGCACCGCCGCGACCGTGACGCCCGGGGTGTCCACCGGCAGCACGACGACCGCGTCCGTCGAAGCGTCCAAGGCCGCCAGACCGACCCGCAAGGACGACCCCATGCCGGACGCCCAGTCGTCGTTCACGACCACGTCCGCGCCGTCCAGCACGGCCCGCGCGCGCACCTCCTCGGAACGCGCCCCGAGCACCACGACCACCGGCGCGCACCCCGCGTCGCGCAGCACCGCCAAGGTCGAGTCGACCCACAGCGCACCGGCGTGCGACACCAGGGCCTTGGGCCGGCCGAACCTGCGCCCGCCGCCCGCGGCCAGCAACAACCCCGCGACCCGCATGGGGTCACACTAGGGCTTGGTGCCCCTTCAGCTCGGCCCGGCTGGAGACGGCCAGCTTGCGGTACACCCGCGTCAGGTGCTGTTCCACGGTGCTCACGGTGATGTGCAGGCGCATCGCGATAGCCCGGTTGCTGTGGCCACACGCGGCGAGGGTCGCGACCCTGCGCTCCGAGTAGGTCAACTCCGTCATACGCCAGAACACGTGCCACGCCGGGGGCGCGGTTCAACGATCACGGACAAATCACGAAAGATGCTCCAGCAGCAGGGCCGTCAACGCCTCCGGCACCTGCTCGGGCACCCAGTGCGACACGTCCTCCAGCATCTCGAACCGGTACGGGCCCTTGACCCACTTGCCGGTGTCCAGCGCGGCGGTCGAGCCGAACGCCACGTCCTCCGTGCTCCACACGTACATCGTGGGCACCGTGACGTGCTCGATCCGCCCGCCCGGACGGCCCGCGCGGTACCAGTTGAGCGCCGCGGTCAGCGCGCCCGGCTCGGACAGCCGCCGCACGTACTCGTCCACCCGCGACGGCGGCACCTTCCACTCGAACATCCGGCGCAGCGCGTCCGCGTTGTCCGCCAGCATCCGCTTCTCGGTGGTCGAGGAGCGCCACTCGGTCATGTACGCCGAGCGCATGTGCTGGTCCTCGTCGGTCTTCATGGCGTCCGCCAGCGCACGCGGGTGCGGCGTGGACACCGCGGTCAGCGTCCGCAGCCGCTCCGGGTGCTCGTAGGCGGTCCACCACGCCACCGCGCCGCCCCAGTCGTGCCCGACCAGGTCGAACCGGCCGAACCCGAGCGCGTCCGCGACCGCGAGCACGTCCCCGACCAGCGAGTCCACGCCGTACTCCGCGGGCCGCTCGGGCCGCACGCCGGGGGAGTAGCCGCGCTGGTCGAACGCCACCGCCCGGTACCCGTTGCGCCCGAGCACGTGCACCGGGTGCTCCCAGGCCACCGCCGCCTGCGGGAAGCCGTGCAGCAGCAGCACCGGCCGCCCGTCCGCCGGTCCGGCCGCGATCGCGTCGAACACGCCCTCGCCCGTCTCCACCGCAAGCTGTTCGATCACTGTGATCCAGGTCCCATCCGTGATCCGGTCGTGGTCCTCGCCCGAACATTCAACCGTGCCGCCCGCACTCGACGTCCTCGCGCCCGCCGGACCCGTCCGCGCCGCCGTCCTGGTGCTGCACGGCGGCCGTGCCCACGGGTACGGCCGCGTCCACCGCGCCCGGCTCACGTACCTGCGGATGCTGCCGTTCGCCAAGGCGCTGCGCCGTGACGGCGTCGCCGTCCACGTCCTGCGCTACCGCTACCAGGGCTGGAACGCGCCGCACCTGCACCCCGTGGAGGACGCACGGTGGGCGTTGTCGCAAATGCCCGATGTTCCCACGGCTCTCGTGGGCCACTCCATGGGCGGCCGAACCGCACTACGCGTCGCCGACGACCCTCAAGTGGTCGCCGTGTGCGCACTCGCGCCGTGGATCGAGCCCGGTGAACCCATGGCACAGCTCGCCGGACGCTCACTCCTGATCGCTCATGGTGACCGTGAGCGCTACACGGACCCCGCGAAGTCCTATCGGTATGCCGTGCGCGCCCGCGGCGTCACCGAACGCGTGGCGCGCTTCGCCGTGCACGGCGACGGCCACGCCATGCTGCGCCGCGCCGCCGACTGGACCCGTCTGGTCACGGACTACGTCCTCGGCGAACTGAATGTCGAACCGGTCGCCCCTTACATCGCGAACGCCATGTGCTCGTCGGAGGGTCTCGACGTCCCACTAGGAGGAACACGTGGTGGAAACCGGTGAACGGCCGCGCGTGGCGGTCGTCGGCAGCGGGGTGGCCGGGCTGACCGCCGCCTACCTGTTGGCGCGCCGCTACGAGGTGGTGCTGTTCGAACAGGACGACCGGCTCGGCGGTCACGCGCACACCCACGAACTGCCCACCGAGGACGGCGGCACCACCCACGTGGACAGCGGGTTCATCGTCCACAACGAACGCACCTACCCGAACCTGGTCCGCCTGTTCCGCGAACTGGGCGTGTCCACTCAGGACTCCGAGATGTCCATGAGCGTGCGGTGCGACGGGTGCGGCCTGGAATACGCCGGGGCCCGCAAGCTCGCCGGGCTGTTCGCGCAACCGGCCAACCTCGCCCGGCCCGCCTACCTGCGCATGCTCGGCGAGGTGGCCCGGTTCCACCGGCACGCCAAGCGCCTGCTCGCCCTCGGCGACGACCACGACACCACGCTCGGCGCGTTCCTGGCCATCGGCGGCTACTCGCGGTACTTCGTCGACCACTTCGTCCTGCCGCTGGTGTCGGCCGTGTGGTCGGCCGGTCCCGACGTCAGCCGGCGCTACCCCGCGCGGTACCTGTTCGAGTTCCTGGCCAACCACGGGATGCTGTCCGTCGGCGGCTCGCCGCGGTGGAAGACCGTGGTCGGCGGGTCCCGCGCGTACGTCGAGAAGGTCGTGAAGGACCTGACCGCCGTGCACGTGTCCACCCCGATCCGGGCCGTGCGCCGCACCGCCGACGGCGTGGAGCTGCGCGACGACGCCGACCAGCGCCACCGCGCCGACAAGGTCGTCGTCGCCACCCACCCCGACCAGGCCCTGGCGCTGCTCGCCGACCCGACCCCCGACGAACGCGCGGTGCTCGGCGCGTTCCGCTACTCGCGCAACGAGACCTGGCTGCACCACGACGCCCGCGTCCTGCCCGCGTCAGCCGGCGCGAAGGCGTCCTGGAACGTGCGCAAACCCGCCTGCCACGAACGCGGCGGACCCGTCCTGGTCAGCTACCACATGAACCGGCTCATGCGCCTCGCCGAGCCCCTTGACTACGTGGTGACACTGAACGCGACCGATCTGGTCGACCAAGGGTCGGTGATCGCCCGGATGGTGTACGAACACCCCGTCTACACGCCGGAATCCCTTGCGGCCCAACGACGGCTGCCCTCCCTGGACACCGCCGTGACAACCTACGCCGGTGCCTACCACGGGTGGGGTTTCCACGAGGACGGGTGCGCGTCGGGGGTGCGCGCGGCGGGTGTCTTCGGAGCGGCCTGGTGAACCTGTACGAGGTCGAGATCGGCCACGTGCGCCGGGAACGCCTGAACCGCTCGTTCACCCACCGCGCCTACGTGTGGCTGGTGGACCTGGACGCGTTGCCCCGCCTGCCGTTCTGGCTGCGGCCGTTCGCGCGGTTCGAGGCCCGCGACCACCTGGGTTCGCCGGAGCGGTCCATCAAGGAGAACGTGAACGCCTGGCTCGCCTCACGGGGCATCGACCTCACGGGCGGGCGCGTGCTCATGCTGGCCAACGCGCGCCTGTTGGGACATGTGTTCAACCCGCTGTCCCTCTATTGGTGCCACAACGCGTCGGGCGCGCTTGAGTGCGTCATCGCCGAGGTACACAACACTTATGGCCAACGGCACGCGTACTTGGTGCGCCCGGACGGTGCCGGCCGCGCACGGGTCGAGAAGGACTTCTACGTGTCGCCGTTCCTGGAGCTGTCCGGCGAGTACGTGATGCGCCTGCCCGAGCCGGACGAAGAACTCTCCGTGACCATCGCCTTGCGCCAGGGCGGCCACACGCCCTTCAGTGCCACGATGAAGGGGCACAGGCGGCCCGCGACACCGCGGGAGTTGGTCCGGCTGCTGGTCCGCCGACCGTTGGTGACCCACCGGGTGTCCGGGTTGATCCGCCGTCACGGCATCGCGTTGTGGGCGCGACGCGTGCCGATCGTCCCGAGGAGTGGCCGATGAGCACCATCGACGTACCCCGCCCGAACCAGGGCGTGTGGCCCGGACTGCACACCCCGCCCCGCTCGCCGTGGCGGGCCCGCCTCGCCGAGGCCCTGTTCCGCAACGCCGTGCGCGCCCTGCCCGTGCGGGTCGTGCTGCCCGGCGGCGCGCGGCTGGGCGCCGGCGGCCCCGACGCGCCGGTCATGCGCCTGCACCGGCCCGAGGCGTTCTTCCACCGGCTCGGCGTGGACGCCAAGATCGGCTTCGGCGAGGCGTACATGGTCGGCGACTGGACCTCCCACCGCCTGGCCGACCTGCTCACCGCGTTCGCCGCCCGCCTGACCACGCTCATCCCGCCGGAGCTGCAACTGCTGCGCCGCTGGGTCGAGCGCCGCCACCCCGCGTCGGACCGCAACGACGTCACCGGGTCCCGGAGCAACATCCACCGGCACTACGACCTGTCCAACGACCTGTTCGCGGTGTTCCTCGACGAGACCATGACCTACTCGTCGGCCTGGTTCGAGCACCCCGACCAGCCGCTGCTGGACGCCCAGCTGCGCAAGATCGACGGCGTGCTGGACTACGCGGGCGTGCGGTCGGGCTCGAACGTCCTGGAGATCGGCACCGGCTGGGGCGCCCTGGCCGTCCGCGCCGCCCGGCGCGGCGCCACCGTCACCTCGCTGACCCTGTCCGCCGAGCAGAAGGCGCTGGCCGAGCGGCGCGCGGCCGAGGCCGGCGTGGGCGACCGGGTCACCGTGCACCTGCGCGACTACCGCGAGGAGACCGGCCGGTACGACGCCGTGGTCAGCGTGGAGATGATCGAGGCCGTGGGCGGGGAGTACTGGCCGGCCTACTTCTCCATGGTCGACCGGTCACTCGTGCCCGGCGGGCGGTTCGGGCTCCAGGCCATCACCATGCCGCACGACCGGATGCTGGCCAGCGCCGCGAGCTACTCCTGGATCCACAAGTACATCTTCCCCGGCGGCCTCATCCCGTCGGTGCGGGCGATCGAGGAGACCGTGCGCGACCACACCGCGCTGCGCGTCGAGGCCTCCCGCGGGTTCGGCCCGGACTACGCCGAGACGCTGCGGCGGTGGCGCGAGCGGTTCCTGGCCCGGTGGGACGAGGTGGCCGCCCTCGGGTTCGACGACACCTTCCGGCGGATGTGGGAGTTCTACCTGGCGTACTCCGAAGCGGGCTTCCGTGTCGGCTATCTGGGTGTCAGGCAGTTCGCCCTGGTGAAGTAGCGGCGCGCCGCGTTGGGCCGAACGGTTCATTCCATCCCTCGCTCGGGTGCTGTTCCCACCACGTGGACCCCGTTCGTGGTCAGCTTTGGCGAATCCCGTATCAGGGGCCGCCCAGCGTCCTCCTCATCAATGAGCCGGGATGAGCCGGGAGGGAAGACGAGCGTGAGGAGGTCGCCGGATGGTGCAGCACGCATCCGTGCGAGCTGACGTCGAGATCGAGGTCGCCCCCGCGGCGCCCGGCCGCCCCGAGGTCACGCTGCTGGCCGGCGGGGCGCCGGCCCGGCCCGTGCGCTGGACCGCCGAGGCCGAGCTGGCCGACCTGGTCGACGCCGCCCTGGCCGGCGAGCCGCGCGCGGTGGAGCACCTCCTCGCCCGCGTCCAGCCGCTGGTCCTGCGCTACTGCCGCGCCCGCGTGGGCACGCGCGAGCGCACGCTGGTGTCCGCGGAGGACATCGCGCAGGAGGTCTGCCTGGCCGTCGTCTCGGCGCTGGGCAAGTACAAGTACGAGCCCGGGTCGTTCCTGGCGTTCGTGTACGGCATCGCCGCGCACAAGGTCGCCGACGCGCGAAGACGCGCCGTGCGCAGCCGCAGCGAGGTCGTGCCCGAGCTGCCCGACACGCCGGCGCTGGAGGACGGTCCGGAGCAGCGGGCGATGAACGGCGAGATGATCGAGGCGGTCACCCAGCTGCTGCGCAAGCTGCCCGAGCGGCAGCGGGAGATCCTGGTCCTGCGGGTCGCGGTGGGGCTGTCGGCCGAGGAGACCGCGGTGGCCGTCGGCTCGACCCCCGGCGCCGTGCGGGTGGCCCAGCACCGCGCGCTGGCGCGGATGCGGGAGATGTTCGCGGCCGTGGAGGGCTGACCCTGGCATCGTTGGGGGATGACGACCGCCGACGAGCCCGCGTTCGACGTGCTGTTGTCCGGCACGGTGTTCCTGGACATCATCTTCACCGGCCTGCCCCGACCGCCCGCGCCGGGCACCGAGGTGTGGGCCGAGGGCCTGGGCTCGTGCCCGGGCGGCATCGCCAACCTCGCCGTCGCGCTGTCGCGGCTGCAGCTGCGGACGGCGCTGTCCGCCGCGTTCGGGGAGGACGCGTACGGGGACTTCTGCTGGGAGGTGCTGGCGGAGCAGGAGGGCGTGGACCTCTTGTACTGCCGGCGGTTCTACGGGTGGCACACGCCGGTGACCGTGTCCATGGCGATGGACCGCGACCGGTCGATGGTCACCCACGGGCACCGGCCGCCGGTGTCCGCCGACGAGATGCTCGACCCGCCGCCGCGCACGCGGGCCTGCTTCGTGCACATCCAGCCCGAAGAGGAGCAGTGGGTGCGCACGGCGAAGGCCGCGGGGGCGCTGCTGTTCGCCGACATCGGGTGGGACCGGACCGGGGTGTGGGCGCCGGACCTGCTGCGGCGGCTGGACGGGTACGACGTGTTCCTGCCCAACGACGTCGAGGCGATGCGGTACACGCGGACCGGGTCGGCCCTGGACGCGGCGCGTGCGCTGTCCTCCCATGTGCCTGTGGTGGTGGTCACGCGCGGCGGTGGGGGAGCGGTGGCCGTGGACGCCTCGACCGGCGAGGTGGTGGACGTGCCCGGGTTGAACGTGGCGCCGCTGGACTCGACGGGGGCGGGGGACGTGTTCGGCGCCGGGTTCGTGCTGGGGACCCTGGCGGGGTGGCCGCTGGGGGACCGGGTGCGGTTCGCGAACCTGTGCGCGGCGCTGTCGGTGCAGCACTTCGGCGGGTCGCTGTCGGCTCCGGGGTGGGTGGACATCGCGACCTGGTGGCGGACGGTGAACCGGCGGGTGGACGTGGACCCGGACTTGCGCGCGTACGGGTTCCTTGAGGACGTCGTGCCGCACCACGCGGGCGTCGAGGTGCGTCGGGCGAGCGCGACGATCAGGTTGCGCTCCTCTTGACGATCACCCGATCGTGATCTTGCGCGGTTCGAACACCTGTTCGATCATGGGGCCTGTACGGCCGCGAGCCGTGCGGCGCAGGGGGTTTCGCGGTCGCCCGAAAGGGGCAGGAGTAATTTCGGGTCCGCAAGCAACCTGAGGCGGTCGCCGCGCGACTCTATGTCCAGGGGGCTTTTCTTCGAGGGGATCCGGAAGGGGTTGTTCAGTGTTCGCCGCGCGTGCGACGGGTCTGGTGAAGTTGGCGGGGTTGTGCCTCATGGCGGGGGTCCTGGTGGCCGCCCTGCTGTTCCCGGTCGTGGGCGGGCTGGGCCTGGCGTCCAACCGCGCGGCGGACACGGTGGACCAGACCTCGGGTGAGCTGACCAAGGCGGAGCTGCCGCTGGTCACCACCGTGCTCGACATGAACAAGCAGCCGATCGCGTACCTGTACGACCAGTACCGCATCCCGGTGCCGTCCGAGGGCATCGCCGACACCATGAAGGCCGCGATCATCGCGATCGAGGACAAGCGGTTCTTCGAGCACAAGGGCGTCGACTGGCAGGGCATCGCGCGCGCGGCGGCCAAGGCCGGCGTGGAGGGCGAGACCTCGCAGGGCGCGTCCACGCTGACCCAGCAGTACGTCAAGAACTACCTGGCGTTCGTGGTCGGCAAGGGCGAGAAGGAGGCCTACGCGAAGGCCACCGAGGCCACCATCGGCCGCAAGATCAGCGAGGCGCGCATCGCCACGCAGCTAGAGCAGAAGATGACCAAGGACGAGATCCTCACCGGGTACCTCAACATCGTCCCGTTCGGCAACGGCACCTACGGCGTCGGCGCGGCGGCCAAGACCTACTTCGGCACCACGCCCGACAAGCTGACCGTGCCGCAGGCGGCGATGCTGGCGGGCCTGGTCAACGAGCCGAGCCGGCTCAACCCGGGCGCGGCCGTGGAGCCCGCGATCAAGCGGCGCAACACCGTGATCGACAAGATGCGGGAGAACGGGGCGTTCGGCGCGGACCCGAAGGTGGCCGAGGAGAAGGCGGCGGAGTACAAGGCCGAGGGCATCGGCGTGGTGCCGGACCTCAAGCTGCTGCCCAACGGCTGCGTGGGCGCCGGCGACGGCCCCGTGTACGGGTTCTTCTGCCGGTACCTGATCGACTACCTGGAGAAGGCCGGGCTGTCGGTGGACGAGCTCAAGCGCGGCGGCTACACGATCCACACGACGATGGACCCGGTCGCCACCCGCCTGGCCAAGGACGCGGCCGAGGACCAGGTGCCGAAGGACCAGGACGGCATCGCCAACGCGATGGCGATCGTGGAGCCGGGCGCCGAGAAGCACCGCGTCCGGGCGCTGGCGGCCAACCGCGACTTCGGCAACAACGCCGATGCCGGTCAGAGCGCCTACCCGCTGCCGTCCGAGGTGACCAAGTTCGGCACGGGCTCGACGTACAAGGTGTTCACGGCGGCGGCGGCGCTGGAGTCCGGCGTGGCCCGCCTCGACAAGCAGATCGACACCCCGGCCACGTACACGTCCCGGATCTACAAGGGCGACCGCGGCGGGTACACCGTCAAGAACGCGAACACCGGCTACAAGGACAAGATGACGCTGACCGAGGCGCTCGCCACGTCGCCCAACACGGGCTTCGTCATCCTGGAGGAGCAGGTCGGCCTGAACAAGGTGGTCGACATGGCCTCGCGGCTGGGCCTGCGCGAGTCGATGAACGGCGTGACCGCCAAGGGCGAGCCGGTGAAGCCGGGCGAGCAGTCGCAGGGCGAGACGATCAAGGCGGAGAACCGCGGCTCGTTCACCCTGGGCGTCGGCCCGACCAGCATCCTGGAGCTGGCGAACGTGGCGGCGACGATCATGAGCGCCGGCAAGTGGTGCCCGCCGACCCCGGTCGAGGGCGTGACGGACCGCAACGGCCAGCCGGTGGCGCTGAAGGAAGCGCCGTGCGACCAGGCTGTCGCCCCCGAGGTGGCGAACGCGCTGGCGAACGGCCTGGGCGCCGACACCAAGGCCGGCGGCACCGCGTCGGGCGCCGCGGGCCGGGCCGGCTGGGACCGGCCGATGATCGGCAAGACGGGCACCACGGAAGACCACTGGTCGGTGGCCTTCATGGGCGCGACGGCGCACTACGCGGGCGCGGTGATGACCTTCACCGACGGCGTGGCCCCGCAGGTCATCTGCAACACCACCCCGCCGAGGCTGTGCGGCAACGCCCCGGGCACGACAGGCGTCTTCGGCGGTTCGGTGGCGGCCCCGACGTGGTTCAACGCGATGAAGCCCCTCCACGAGGGCAAGGACCCCACGCCGCTCCCCCCGGTGGACCCCCGCTACCGCTAGCAGCCCACCCACCCGCAGTCACCCAGAGCCGTGGCCCCCTCCCGGGAGCCACGGCTCTCCCTTTCCCTCCCCACACCACTCGCGCGGGGCCCGTCCCGCGCTCCGCTCCGCGCCACGCCCTCCGCGCCACGCCCTCCGCCCGCGCCTGGCGCCGCCCGCCCTGCTCCGCGCCGACCCGATTCGCGCTCGGAACGGCCGAACGGGTCGAACCCGAACGCCGCAACCCGCACCCCGCCGAGCCCGGCACTCCGCCGAGTCCGGCACTCCGC
>NZ_JBEZBW010000097.1:0-31251 GCF_040647305.1 Saccharothrix sp. NPDC042600
TGTGGGGGGGCGCCCCCCACCCACCACGTAGCACGTTTTGGGGGGGGGGGGGGCCGGGGGGGGGGGGGGCCCCCCCCCCGCCGCCGGCAGGCGGAACACCGCTAGTAGCGGCCGATCTCGACGTGCTCCAGCACGCCCAGCGCGTCGGGCACCATGACGGCCACCGAGAAGTACGCGCTGACCAGGTAGGAGATGATGCCCTTCTCGTCGATGCCCATGAACCGCACGTTCAGGCCCGGCTGGTACTCGTCGGGGATGCCGGTCTGGTGCAGGCCGATCACGCCGTTGTCGTCCTCGCCGACGCGCATGGCCAGGATCGAGCTGGTGCCGTGCTCGGTGATCGGGATCTTGTCGCAGGGCAGGATCGGCACACCGCGCCACGTCGAGACGTGCGTGCCGTCCACCAGCGTGGTCGAGGGGTAGAGGCCCCGCTTGGACGCCTCGCGCCCGAACGCCGCGATCGTCCTCGGGTGGGCCAGGAAGAACGCCGTCTTGCGCCGCCGGGCGAGCAGGTCGTCCATGTCGTCCGGGGTCGGCGGGCCGGTCCGGGTGTGGATGCGCTGCTTGAGGTCGGCGTTGTGCAGCAGGCCGAACTCGGGGTTGTTGACCATCTCGTACTCCTGCCGCTCGCGCAGGGCCTCGACGGTCAACCGCAACTGCTGCTCGGTCTGGTTCATCGGGTGGTTGAACAGGTCCGACACGCGCGTGTGCACCCGCAGCACGGTCTGGGCGACGCTCAGCTCGTACTCGCGCGGGTGCAGCTCGTAGTCCACGAACGTGGTCGGCAGGTCCGGCTCGCCCTCGTGGCCGGACGCGATCTCGATGGCCGCCTCGCCGTGCTTGTTCTGCGGCTTGGCCCGGCCCCGCGCGAAGTCCTCCAGGTGGGCGCGCAGCGCGTCGGCGTGCCCGTTGAGCTGCTGCACCGCGCGCAGCGGCAGCCGCAGCACGATCACCGGGGTCACGGCCTTCGCGGTGAACTCCCACTCGGTCTCCTGGCCGGTGAGCACCTCGGCGCCGAAGTACTCGCCGTTGGCCAGGGTGTCGAGCTTGTGCTCGTCGCCGTACTCGCCGCGCCCGACGCGGCTGACCTTGCCGTGCGCGATGAGGTAGACCTCGTCGGCGGGCCTGCCCACCTCGACGATCGTGTCGCCGGGCTGGTACTCGCGCTGCTCGAACCGGTCGGCCAGGGCGGCCAGCACCGACTCGTCGGTGAAGTCGCGCAGGCCGGGCAGCTCGCGCAGCTCCTGCGGGATGACCCGGATGTCCGAGCCGGTGCTGGTGAAGGTCACGCGCCCGTCGCCGATGGCGTAGGTGAGCCGGCGGTTGACCCGGTACGTGCCGGCCTGGGTCTGCACCCAGGGGAGCTTGCGCAGCAGCCACCGGGGCGAGATGGCCTGCATCTGCGGCACGGACTTGGTCGTGCTGGCCAGGTTCCGCGCGGCCTTCGTGCTGAGGCTGTGCCGCTGCTGCTCGGCCTCTTCCGCGCTGAGGCCGGGGTCTGTCACGGTCACGTCAGGTACCCAATCTCGTCGGGGGACTAGTCTTCGCGGCCGATTTCCACGTGCTCCAGCACACCCAGGGCGTCCGGCACGAGGATCGCCGCCGAGTAGTACGTGCTGACGAGGTAGGAGATGATCGCCTTGTCGTTGATGCCCATGAACCGCACGTTCAGGCCCGGCTGGTACTCGTCGGGCAGGCCGGTCTGGTGCAGGCCGATGACGCCCTGGTTGTTCTCGCCGGCGCGCAGGAGCATCACCGAGCTGGTGCGGTGCTTGCTGATCTCGATCTTGCTGCACGGCAGGATCGGCACGCCGCGCCACGCGGGCACCCGGTGCCCGTTGAGGTCGATCGAGTCGGGGTTGATGCCGCGCTTGTTGAACTCGCGGCCGATCGCCGCGATGACCCGCGGGTGGGCCAGGAACGCCGTCGGCTCCTTCCACACCACGGCGAGCAGCTCGTCCAGGTCGTCCGGGGTGGGCGGGCCGTTGCGGGTCGGGATGCGGTTGCGCAGGTCGGCGGCGTTGAGCAGGCCGAAGTCGCGGTTGTTGACCATCTCGTACTCCTGGCGCTCGCGCAGCGCCTCGATGGTCAACCGCAACTGCTGCTCGACCTGGTCCATCGGGTGGTTGTAGAGGTCGGCGACGCGGCTGTGCACGCGCAGCACGGTCTGGGCGACGCTCAGCTCCAGCTCGCGCGGCTTGAGCTCGTAGTCCACGTACGTGCCGGGCAGGTCGGGTTCGCCCTCGTGGCCGGACGCGATGTCGATCTCGGCTTCGCCGTGGTTGTTCTGCTTGCGCGCGCCGGGCGCGGACAGGCGCTGGATGTGCGCGCGCAGCCCGCCCGCGTTGCCGTTCATCCGCTCGAAGTCTTCCCAGCTCAACGAGAGCGCGATGACCGGGGTGACGGCCTTGGCGGTGAACTCCCACTCGCCCTGGGGGCCGGCGAGGACCTCGGCGCCGAAGTACTCGCCGTTGGCCATGACGCCCAGGACGGTCTGGTCGCCGTACTCGCCCTGGCCGATCTTGTTGACCTTGCCGTGGGCGATCAGCCAGACCTGGTCCTGCGGCCGGCCGCGCTCGACGATGACGTCACCGGGCTGGTACTCGTGCTGCTGGAACCGGTCGGCG
Organism: Saccharothrix sp. NPDC042600; assembly: GCF_040647305.1. Lineage (NCBI taxonomy): Bacteria > Bacillati > Actinomycetota > Actinomycetes > Pseudonocardiales > Pseudonocardiaceae > Saccharothrix > Saccharothrix sp. NPDC042600. The sequence continues at coordinate 2,628 of NZ_JBEZBW010000097.1, forward strand.
AGCGCGGCCAGCGCCTCGACGTCCTCGAAGCCGCGCAGGTAGGGCAGCTCGCACAGCTCCTGCGGGATGACGTCGACGTCCGCGCCGATGTTCGTGAAGGTGAGCCGCCCGTCGCCGACGGCGAAGGTGAGCCGGCGGTTGACCCGGTAGGCGCCACCGGAGGCCTGGACCCAGGGGAGGACTTTGAGCAGCCACCGGGAGGTGATGCCCTGCATCTGCGGAACGGACTTGGTCGTGGTCGCCAGGTTCCGGGCCGCCGCTGTGCCGAGGCTCAGCCGTGGCTGTTCGATGTCCACGTCGGAATCGGTCACAGTCACCAGTACACCGCCAATCGGATTTGTTCATTGGGCCGGATTGACGGTAGTGACGCCGAATAGGCGTTCGGAAGGGGCCGATACGGCGACCTCCCATAGTGCTATGCGGCTGCGCTGCGTGTACGCCGGGTGCAGGTAGTGGTGAGTGCAAGCAATATCGGGTGATTCTTCGGGGGCGGCGGGAGTCATATTCGGCTTGGACTGGAATGTGTAACTCTTTCGCGGCAGCGGAATTCACTCGAAGGTGTTGTTGACGCGGGTGGCGAGTGTCGGGAGGGTCGGTTTTCCGCAATTCGGCGGGCCGAAAATCAGCCATCAGCGGGTACGGGTCCGACCTTGTTCCGGTCGCCCCACCGTGGATCGCTCACAGCCTGCCGCCCGGTTGGACACGCCGGTGTGGGGTTGCCACCGACCCGCCGCTGAAACGCCGCCGAGCCCACCTGCGTCCAAGTTCGCCCGCTGCCGCGCTTGCCCGTCGCCACTTCCGCCGCGCCCGCCTGCCGCGCCCGCCTGCCGCCGAGCCGCCGCCCGGCACCCGTCACCCCCAAGCCCGCCCGGCAGCCGTCACCGCACCCGCGTCAGCGCGCACGAAAGGCCGCGGCCACCCCCTGTTCCGGGGGTGGCCGCGGTGGTCGGAGCGCGTGGGCTCAGGAGTGCGGGCAGGTGTCGCGGTACTCCTCGATCAGCGTGCTGCGGCTCGGGGCCGGGCACAGGAACTGCTCGTAGCGCGTGTCGTTGTCGATGAAGCGCTTGAGCCAGGAGATGCTGTACTTCGCGATCGTCGTGTTGGAGGTGTTCGGCGCGAAGTGGTCCGCCCCGTTCAGCTCCAGGTAGGCCTTGTCCAACGTGGACGGCAGGCTGCTGTAGAACGGCTCCGAGTGCGACGACACCGGCGCGATCGAGTCGTCCTCCGCCCCGATGACCAGGGTCGGCACCCGCACGCCGCCCCACGTCTTGTCGGTGTGCCACCCCGTCAGCGGGATGGCCGCCTGCAGCGCCGGCCGGGTCTCGGCCGCCCGCAGGGTGCCGCCGCCGCCCATCGAGTGGCCCATGACGCCCAGGCGGGTGGCGTCGATCCGGGTGCGCACCGTGCTGCGCTGGGTCAGGTAGTCCAGCGCCGCCAGGAGTTGGGACGCCCGGCTGTCGGGCTGGTCGTAGATCGTGTTCGTGTCGATGGTGAACACCACGAAGCCCTGGGACGCCAGGCGCGGGCCGAGCCACGAGATGCTCGACTGGGTCCCGGTGTAGCCGGGCGAGATCGCGACCGCGCCGAAGGTGCCCTCGGCGGTGCTGGTCGGGTAGTAGATGGTGCCGCCGCCGAAGCCGGTCACCACCCACGACGACACCGAGGTCGACGCGGTGGCGAACGGGCCGCGGACGGCCTCGATGCTGGAGTTGGTCGGCGCCGGACCCCGTTCGTAGGGGTTCTCGGCGGCGATGGCGGTGGGGGTCGCCGCGGTCAGGAGCAGGGCCACCGCGGGGATCAGTCTGCGGAGTTGCACGTCGCTGTACACCTCGCTTGCGCAGGGAAACGGACGCCTCGACCCTGCTCCGGCCGGGGCCGGGCGCGCATCGGTGGAACCACCGGTGTCCACCCGAAAACTAACGCTGGTAGATAATTTTCGCCGCAGGTCTTCCGCCCGGCGGCGGCGTCCGGCGAGACTGGCCGGGTGCTGCACGGACGTGATCGGCAGCGCGTCGCCGTCGACGCGGTGCTCGACCGTGCCCGCGCCGGCCGGGGTGGCGTGCTGGTGCTGCGGGGCGAGCCCGGGTCGGGCAAGTCGTCGTTGCTGTCCCACGCCGCCGCCCGCCACGGCGCGGTGCTGTGCGTGGACGACGCGCACGAGTGCGACGACCTGGACGACCTGCTCGCCCTGGCCCGCGAGGTCGAGGGCACGCGGGCCGCGATGCTCATCGCCACCGAAGGGCCGCCCTTCGGGTTGCCCAGCGTCACCCTCGACCCGCTGGACCGGGCGGCGAGCCTGCGCGTGCTGCACGACCGCCGGCCGGGCCTGCCCGCCGAACTCGCGGCCGACCTGGTGGACCTGGCGTGCGGCAACCCGCTGGCCCTGGTCGAGCTGGCCGACGCCCTGACCTCGGCCGAGCTGGGCGGCACCGCGCCCGCGCCGACCACCCTGCCCTCGGACAGCGCGTTGCGGACCCGGCTGCGGGCGCGCCTGGACGCCCTGTCCCCGGAGGCCGTGCGGGCGGTGGCGCTGGCGGCGGTGGACGACGAGGTCGACGCCGAGGCCCTGCTCACCCTGGGCGTCGATCCCCGCGCGGTGGAGGAGGCCGGCCCGCTGCTCGACCCGCGGCGGCTGATCCGCTCGACCCTGCGCACCGAACTGCCGCCCACCGCACGGCACGAAGCCCACCAGACCCTGGCCGCCGCCCTGCCGCCCGGACCGCGCCGCACCTGGCACCACGCCACCACCACGACCCCCGGCCGGGCCGGCGCGTTCGCCGACCGGCTCTTCGAAGCGGCGCAACGGGCCCGGCTGCGCGGCGACCACGTCTCCGCCGCCCGGGACCACGACCGCGCGGCGGCGCTCACCGACGACCCCGGCCTCAAGGCGCACCGGCTGGTCTCCGCCGCCGCCGACCACTGGGCCATGGGCGCGGCGCACCGCTCGCGCGCCGTCCTGCGCGTCGCCGAACGGCTGACCGACGACCCCGACCTCCGCGCGCTCACCGACCTCGTGCGCGGCGGCATCGACCTCGGCGACGGCCTGCCCGACGTCGCCGCCCGCCGGCTCGTGCGCGCCGCGCGGGGGCTGGTCGGCACCCGCCGGGCCCTCGCGATCGCCGCACTCGGCTTCGCGGGCGAGGCGGCCAGCGTCGCGGGCGACCACCAGCGGCACGCCGACATCGCCGCGTTCGCCGAGCACGTCCGCGAGCCCGACGAGCCGCCCGCCACCCGGATCACCCTGGACCACCTGGTCGGCATGTCGGCCACCTTCGCGGGCCGGCACGACAAGGCCCTGCCGCACCTGCGGTCCGTGGTGGACCTGGCCGACCGGGTCCCGCACCCGCAGGCCGGCATCTGGGGCGCGCAGGCCGCCTACGTCCTCGGCGACGCCGCCCGCGCGCACGAACTGGCCGCCGGCGCGGTCACCGCCGCCCGCGAGTCCGGTCTCACCGCCCTGGTGTCGTGGGCGCTGGTGTACCGGGCGCTGTCCGCGCTGCTGCTCGACCAGCACGCCGTCGCGCTCTCCGCCGCCACCGAGGGCGCGCACGCCGCCACCGCGCTGGGCCAGCACAACGCCGTGGTGGACCACCTGACGATCCTCGCCCTGCTCGCGGCCTTCCGCGGCGACACCGACACCGCCCTGCACAACATCGACGCCGCCAACGAGCAGATCGTCCGCCGCGGCCTGGGCCGGTCGGGCACGTTCGGCGCGTGGGCGTTCGCGTGCGTGGACCTGGTCCTGGACCGCCCGGCCGACGCGCTGGACCGGCTCCGGCTCAAGGCCGCGGGCGTGCACGCGGGCATCCGGGTGATGGCCGCGCCGCAGGTCGTGGAGGCCGCCGTCGGCTGCGGCCAACCGGCCACGGGGGACCGGGCGCTGCGCCGGTTCGAGAAGTGGGCCGGCGCGACGAACTGCCCGGCGCGCATGGCGTTGTCCCACCGCTGCCACGGCCTGTTGTCCGAGGGGCCCGGGTCCGACGAGCACTTCCGCGAGGCGATCCGGCTGCACCGCGAGAGCGGGACCGCGATGGAACTGGCCCGCACCGAACTGCTCTACGGGCATCGCCTGCGCCGCTCCCGCAAGCCCCGCGCGGCGCGCGAACTCCTGCGCGACGCGGTGAAGATCTTCCAGTCCTACGAGGCGGACCACTGGGTCGAGCGCGCCCGCGCCGAGCTGCGCGCCGCCGGCGAGACCACCGCCCCGGTCGGCCGGCCCACCGACCTCACCCCGCAGCAGGCGCGCATCGCCCGCCTGGTCGCCGAGGGCGCGACCAACCGGGAGATCGCCGCGCGCCTGTTCCTCAGCCACCGCACGGTGGAACACCACCTGCGCAACATGTTCACCAGGCTGGGCGTGCGGTCGCGGGTGGAGTTGACCAGGATGATCGAATAGGAGGTCGGGTGCGCGCGGACTACCGGCACTGGCAGCGGATCCCCACGAGGTGGGCCGACAACGACGTGTACGGGCACGTGAACAACGTCGTGCACTACGCGTTCATGGACACCGTGATCAACACATGGCTGATCGGGGAGGCCGGGCTGGACATCCACCACGGCCCCGCGATCGGCCTGTGCGTGGAGTCCCACTGCAACTACAAGTCCTCCATCTCCTTCCCGGAGGCGGTGGACGCCGGGCTGCGCGTCGGGCACCTGGGCCGCTCCAGCGTGCGCTACGAGGTCGGCTTCTACCCCGAGGATCGCGACGACGTGGTGGCGGAAGGGCATTTCGTGCACGTGTTCGTGGATCGTGGGTCGCGCAAGCCGGTGGAGATCCCCGCGTCGTTGCGGGCCGCGATGGAAGGGCTGGTGGTCGCGTGAAGTCCCGGGGCGCGGTGCTCACGGCGGTCGGCGAGCCGCTGTCGATCGTGGACCTCGAACTGGACCCGCCGGGGCCGGGCGAACTGCTGGTGCGGGTGCGCGCGACCGGGCTGTGCCACTCGGACCTGTCGGTGATCGACGGCTCGCGGATCAGGCCGCTGCCGATGGTGCTGGGGCACGAGGCCGCGGGCGAGGTCGTGGAAACCGGGCCGGGCGCGGAGTTCGCGGTCGGCGATCACGTGGTGCTGTCGTTCGTGCCCGCGTGCGGCGCGTGCCGACGGTGCGTGTCCGGGCGGCAGGCGTTGTGCGAGCCGGGCGCGGCGGCCAACCGGGAGGGCACGCTGCTGGGCGGCGCGCGGCGGTGGCGGCTGCCCGACGGGACCCGGCCCCACCACCACCTGGGCGTGTCCGGGTTCGCCGAGTACACGGTGGTGTCGGAGAAGTCCGCGACCCGCGTGGACCCCGACCTGCCGCCGGACATCGCCGCGCTGTTCGGTTGCGCGGTGCTCACCGGCACGGGCGCGGCGTTCTACAGCGCGCAGGTCGTGCCGGGGGACCGGGTCGCGGTGTTCGGCCTGGGCGGGGTCGGGCTGGCCGCCGTGCTCGGCGCGGTCGCGGCCGGCGCGTCCCAAGTGGTCGCCGTGGACGTGGTCGAGCACAAGCGCGCCCTGGCGCGGACGTTGGGCGCGACGCACGACGCGGCGGGCGGGCCGGACGCCGTGACGGCCGTGCGGGACCTGACCGGCGGCGGTGCGGACAAGGTCATCGACACCACCGGTGTGGCGGCCGTGCTGGAGCAGGCCTACCTGGCGACGGCGGCGGGCGGCACCACGGTCACCGTCGGCCTGCCGCACCCCGACCGGACGGTGACGCTGCCGGCGCTGAGCCTGGTCGCCGAGGAGCGCACGCTCAAGGGCAGCTACCTGGGTTCGTGCGTGCCGCGCCGGGACGTGCCGCGGTTCGTGGAGCTGTACCGGGCGGGGAAGCTGCCCGTGGACGGGTTGCTGTCCGGGCGGCTCGCGCTGGACGAGGTCAACGCCGGGTTCACCCGTTTGGCCGCGGGAGAAGCCGTCCGGCAGGTCGTCGTGTTGTGATCAACCCTCCCGTTAGAGTTGCCCGGATCGGGTGATCCAAGGGCAGGGGAGTGGTCGGCGGTGCGCAGGCGGTCGATGCTCGCGGGTGTGGTTTCGACGGTGGGCGGCATGGCCGTGGCGGGCGCGGGGTCGGCGACGGCCGCGCCGCGCGGGTTGGGCGACTACAAGCTGGTGAACCTGGCGCACGTCAACGATCCCGCGCGGACCAACGTCTACCCCGGCGACCCGGCCTTCACCCTGACCACGGTCACGACCGTGCCCGAGGACGGCTTCTACCTCCAGTACGCGCAGCAGGGCGAGCACACCGGCACCCACTGGGGCGCGCCGGCGCACTTCAACGCCGACCAGCCGTACGCCGACGAACTCGACGCCGAGGACCTGTTCCTGCCCGCCGTGAAGATCGACGTGCGGGAGCAGGCCCGGCGCGACGCCGACCACGAGGTGACCGTCGAAGACCTCCAGCGCTGGGAGAAGCGGCACGGCCGCATCCCGGACGAGGCCGCGGTGATCCTGTGGACGGGCTGGGAGGACCGCTGGGGCACCCCGGCGTTCTTCAACTACGACTCGTCCGGCCAGATGCACCAGCCCGGGTTCTCGCTCGCCGCGGTGCGGTGGCTGGTGGACACCGGGCGGCTCGGGCGGCGGGGCGCGCTGGGCACCGACACGTTCAGCCCGGAACCGGCGACCGACGCGACCTACTCGGTGTCCAAGCTGCTGTACCGGGAGCACCGGATCAGCCTGGAGGTCCTGGCGAACCTCGCGAAGCTGCCCGAGACCGGGGCGCACGTCCTGGTCGGCGGCACGATCAACCGGCGCGGGTCCGGGTCGCCGGCCAGCATCTACGCGTTCGTGCCCAAGCGGTGAGGTTCGTCCTCCCGGTCCTGCTGCTGGTGTTGACCGGGTGCACGACCGCGTTCCCGGGCACGACCCCGGCGCCGCCGCCGCCCGGTGTGGTGGTGCACTTCCGGCCGGTGCTGGCCGTTTCGACGCCCGTGACGCCCACCCGTGTCGGTGGTGTCGTCCCGAGGAAGGCTGAACCGGACACGCCGGCGGTGGCCGAGGCCCGGCGCGTGCGGCAGGACCCGGCGCTCGCCGACGCGGCGAACCACCAGCCGTTGGTGTCGTCGTTCTCGTGCCCGGCGCGGGACCCGTTGGCCGGGCGCGACGACCCGACGTCGCCGTTGCTGACGTGCGACCGGGACGGGTCGGTGTACGTGCTGGGGCCGGCGGAGCTGACCCGTGAGCACGTCGAGCGCGCGGAGGCGGCGGACGACCCGCAGGGCGCGGCGGTGGACGTCCGGTTCACCATCCCGGGTGGCGTGCGGTGGGCCGACTTCACCGGCCGGCACGTCGGGCGTCGGGTCGCGGTCGTGGTGAACACGTCCGTGGTGGCCGCGCCCACCGTGGTGGAGGCGGTCGGCGGCGGGAGCGTGCGGATCGCCGGCGGGTTCACGGCGGCCGAGGCGGAGGAGTTGGCGGCGCGGATCACGGGTGGATGACCAGGCCGCGGCCACCGTCCCTTTTGGCCTCGTACATGGCTTTGTCGGCGCGCTTGAGGACGCACTCGGCGGTGTCCTCGGGATCGGGGTCGGCGCAGATCACCACGCCGACGCTGGCGCTGATCACCTCGCCCAGCGCGTCGAGGATGCGGAAGGCCACCTTCTCGGGCTCCTCCACGCCTTCCACGAGCACGCCGAACTCGTCCCCGCCGAGCCGGGCGACGACGTCGGTGTCCCGCACGCACTGGCGCAGCCGTTGCGCGACCCGTTCCAGCACCGCGTCGCCGTGCGCGTGGCCGGACTCGTCGTTGACCGCCTTGAAGTCGTCCAGGTCCACGAAGAGCAGTCCGAAAGGGACACCGTCGTGGTGCGCGGTCATGGCCTCGGCCAGCCGGCGTTCGAACAGGGCGCGGTTGGCCAGGCCGGTCAGGGCGTCGTGCTGGGCCTCGTGCACGAGGTCGCGTTCGGACTCCCGCAGCATCGCCGCCAGCCGCGTGTTCTCCACGATCGTCGTGAGCTGGCGCAGCATCACCGCGACGAACACCGTGAAGCCGCACCCGATCTCGACCGCGTCGGCCGGCGCGAGGTCGCCGATCAGCGTGCGGCGCAACACGATCGCGCTGCACACGAGCAGCGGCAGGTAGGGCATCAGCAGGTAGGCCCACTGCCAGGCGCGGGCGATGTGCTGGGGCGCGGCGTGCGGCATCGGCGGGGCCAGCGCGGCCAGGGCGATCAGCGCCGGGCCGACGACGAACCCGGCGTTGGCCAGCGGCGGCACCTCGGGGGCCTGGACGCTGACCAGGTAGGCGAACGCGCTGTCCGAGGCGGCGAGCCCGACCAGGCCCAGGCCCAGCAGGTGCAGCTGGGGCTTGAGGACGACCTTCCGGTCCGCCGCGAGCACCACCACGATCACCAGCAGCACGAGGTCGGTCAACGGGTAGGCGATGGCCACCAGGAACGCCGGTGTGCTCGGGTTGCCCGACTCGACCAGGCCGCCCAGCGAGGTGGTCCAGGTCAGGGCGAACAGCGAGCCGGTCACGATCACGCCGTCGAGCAGGAGGACCAGCCGGGAGTAGCGGGAGCGGTGGTCGAGCACGGCGTCCGGGGTGCCGGAGCGGCGGTGGCCGCCGATGACCAGCAGCGCGGCGAACGCGAACGGCACGACGCTGAGGTACCCGGCGTCGGCGGGCGAGGGCGAGGGCACCGCGCGCTCCTCGACCAGCTGGTACCAGGTCCACAGGGACTGCCCGACCGACCAGCCGAACATGCCCAGCCCCATGAGCACCCGCCACACCCGGTCCGGCCCGGACGTGCGCCGCGCCGACCACCAGCAGGCGCCGGTGGCGAACAGCCCGGTGGCGAGCTGGGCGAGGTCGTCCAGCGCGACGGCGGCTTCGCCGGCGACGACGTCGAAGCTCGCGGCGAGCGACGCGGCGGCGGCCGAACCGAGCACCACCGCCGCCGTGACGCCGAACCGCCGTGTCCCGAGCACCGGGCCAGTGTGCCGCATTCGCGTTCCACTCAGGGGTGAGCCCTGCGAGGATGCGCGGGTGGCAGAGCGGGATGCTTGGGAGGCGCGACCGGGTCCGGCCGTCGTGGAGCCGGGTCCGGCCGGTGCGGTCGGTCCGGCGGGTCCGGTCGCCGGTTCGGCCGGTTCGGCGGGGGCGCACGTGCCGGCGGCCGAGGACGTGGTGACGGAGCTGGACTACGAGCGCTTCGCGCGGCACCGCATCGCGGAGTTCGGCGGCGACGCGGAGGCCTTCGGCGTCTCCTACAACGTGCTGCACCTGGCGTACAAGCTGATCACCGACTACGAGGCCCTGGTGCACCGGGAGCAGGGCTGGACGATGCCCGGGTTCCGGCTGATGTTCAAGCTGTGGATCCTGGGACCGACCCAACCGGCCCGCCTGGCGGAGCTGTCCGGCACCACCCGGTCGGCGATGTCGAACCTGATCAACACGCTGGAGAAGGCGGGCCTGGTCGAGCGCTCGCGCGACGGGCAGGACCGGCGGGTGGTGTTCGTGGCGTTGACCGAGGAGGGGCGTCGAGCGGTGTCGGGCGTGTTCCCGACGCAGAACGCCCGTGAGGCGCGGTGGTTCGAGGTGCTCGACGCCGGCGAACGCGCGCTGCTGGTGGAACTGATCCGCCGCGTGGTGGCGGCCGGCCCGGCCTGACCCCGCTCCACGCCGGGAGGTGAGCCGCGCGAGGGGTCGGTCTTCGCGCGGCTTGGCCTCCCGAGTGCGCGGTCAGATGATCTCGACCACGCGTTCCTTGCCGGTCTTCGGGTCGCGGAACACCAGTTCCTGACCGTTGCGCAGGTTCTCGTCGACCATCGCGTACACCGAGATGGCCCGGTTCACGACGTCGGTCCGGTTGAACTTCGTGTTCGTGATGAGCCGGGCCAGCTCGGCCCACACCTTCGGGATGATCCCGACGGTGATCCGGTTGATCACGTAATCCTGCTGGTCGTCGAGCCCGCCGTCGGCCCGCGACTCACCACGGGTCTTGGCTGCCATGCACACCTCCCTTCCTGGAGGCCGCGGCGGGTCTTCCCTGTTCGCGGCCTCGTCCCCCTGCGTAGCTTGCCACACCAGAGCGCTCACTGCCAGCGAATAGTCGCTTCCGATACATCAGAGTGATGCCTGAACTGTGCCTGTATCGCACGGTGATGCATCTCATGTAGTACCGTGGCGACCAAGCCCGCAGGAGCGGGTGGCCCTGTCAGAGGGAGAAGGAGATGCGAGGTCGTCACTCCTTGGAGGCACCGTCAAGTGCCTTTGTCGCCGCATTGATGGCATGGATCACCGGGTGGCAGCCGGTGATCGTGTTGGTCGTCGTGATCTTCACCGCCTTGGCGCGCCCACCGCTGTTCGTCAACACCGGTGTGCGCGCGTGGTCGGGACGCTTCCCGCGGTCCCGTGCGGTTCGGACGCGGCGTGCCATGCGGCCGGCTGGACCACGTGCGGTCCGGCCGTCACGAGCCGACCACCACGGGCGCAAGTCGGGGGGACGTGCGCTGTGGCACCGCCGGGTGTCCACCGGCAGGTCGGCCAGTGGGAGTTCGGCCGGTATCGACGACCACCTGAGCCAGGTGGTCACTCCCTCGGTCTTGTAGAGGGCGAACAGGGAACCTCGGGCCGATGGGAGAGGAGGGAAAGGGATGACCTAGTGAACAACCCCGACGCGCCGCCGGTGGCGCGGTCCGCCTCGGACGTGGAGCAGCCAGTGCGGAGGTGGGTGGACTACGTCGCGCCCACCGAACACGCCGAGGTGATCTTCAAGGTGGCAGAGGTCGTCGCGCCGAGTGCGGCGGCGGAGGCGAGCGTGCCGGGCGAGGGCGCGAGTCTCCAGGTGCGGTACCGCGATGCGCACGGGGACCTCCGGGTGCCCGAGCGGGAAGCGTCCCGGATGCTCGGCTTGGCCGGGTTCGGGGTGGGCGCCACGTGTCTCGTCGCCGGCGAGGCGGTGCTGCTCAGGTTCGGTGCCGATGTGGTGCCCGCGGGCGCGCTGGTCGCGCTCTGCGTCGCGTACATGGTCGTGGTCGGGGCGCTGACCTGGCACTTCGGGTTCCGGCGCTGAAAGGGCGAAGAGGGGTGCCGTCGGCGCCCCTCCAGCCACCCACGCACAGTTGGCCGCCTGTCGGAGGCGTCACACCACTGGCCCATTGTGGGGAACGGTCCCGGTCGCGGATGCTGCGTCCGCACAAATCGGGGTTGGTCCTCACGGGGGGTTCACATGTCTCGTCCCGGGTCCTCGCGCGCCCAAAAGTCGCTGCTCAGACGGGTCTTGGGGGTCGCGACGAGCGTCGTGCTCGTGGCCTCCACCGTCACCGCCGTCGGCCCGCCGGCCGTCGCCCAGCCCGGGAAGGACCCGGCTCCCACGCCGCCGGTCACCAACGAGGCCCCGGACATCCCCTCCGCGCGCGCCACGGCCGCGTTGCACAAGATCCGGGTCGAAGCGCTCAGCGAGCGGACCGAGAACACCGCCACCTTCGTCAACGCCGACGGCAAGCTCACCACCGAGATCCACGCCGGCCCGGTCCGGGTCAAGCGCGGCGACGCGTGGGTGCCCGTCGACCTGACCCTCGAACGGCGCGCGGACGGCACGATCGCCCCCAAGGCCCACCCCCGTGACCTGGTGATCGCCGCTCCCGGCGGCAAGCCCGACGACGTCCGCGACCTCGCCGCCGTCAAGCACGGTGACGCCGAGGTCGCCCTCCAGTGGCGCGGGCCCCTGCCCACCCCGAAGCTCGACGGCCGGAAGGTCACCTACCCCGACGTGCGGCCCGGCGCGGACCTCGTCGTGGAGGCGACCCGGACCGGGTTCGAGCAGTTCCTGGTCCTGAAGGAGCGGCCCAAGGGGCCGGTGAAGCTGTCCCTGCCGCTGCGCACCAAGGGCGCGACCCCGCGGCGCAAGGACGACGGCAACACCGACCTGGTCGACGCCTCCGGCACCGTGATCGGCTCCGTGCCCAAGCCGGAGATGTGGGACGCCCGGCGTGACGAGAAGGCGGGGCAGCCGCTCAAGCGGGTCCCGGTCGGGATGGAGCTGGCACCCGGCCTCGCGCGCGCCGCCGGGCAGGCCGTCACCGACCTGAACCTCACCGCCGACGAGAACTTCCTGCACGCCAAGGACACCCGGTACCCCGTGGTCGTGGACCCGGCGGTGACCGTGGGCCCGGTCTACGACAAGTACGTGCAGACCGGCACCAGCCGCGACACCGGCGGTGACACCGACCTGCGGCTGGGCACGTTCGACGGCGGCGCGACCATCGCGCGCAGCTACTTCAACTTCGACCTCTCGCAGTTCAAGGGCCGCCGCATCCACAGCGCCCGGCTGAACCTCTACGAGTGGCACGCCTGGTCCTGCCAGGCCCGCGACTGGGAGATCTGGGACACCGGCCTGGTCGGCTGGAACACCAACTGGGGCGCGCAGCCGCCCTGGTACACGCGCTGGTCCACCACGAGCGAGACCAAGGGCTACTCCTCCTCCTGCAACGACGGCTGGGTCAGCGGCGACATCCGCGGCCTGGTGCAGCTGGCCGCCGACAACGGCGCGGGCACGGTCGGCGTGATGGCCAAGGCGGCCAACGAGAGCGACAACTACGGCTGGAAGAAGTTCGACTCCGCCGAGGCGGGCGGCGTGCCGCACCTGTCGGTGGACTACAACTCCCGGCCCGACCCGGCCACGGCGCTGGACGTGTCCGACCGCGGCGACTCCAACGGCCAGACCTTCACCCGCAGCACCACGCCCACGCTGTCCTTCCGGCCCAGCGACCCGGACGGCGGCACGGTCACGGCCGTGTTCTACGTCTACGACGGCGACACGATGGTCACCGACTACTGGCTGTGGGGCGTGCCGTCGGGCAGCATCGCGACCTGGAAGGTGCCGGACGGCCTGTTGCAGCCGGGTAAGACCTACCGGTTCCGGGCGACGTCGTTCGACGCGCACGACTGGGGCGGTGACGCGTTCGTCTCGATCCGGCCGGTGCACTCGGGCAAGGCGGTGGACATCGCCGGCTGTTCCACGGCCGCGGGCACGCTCGTGCACCAGTGGGACTACTGGGGCGGGGGCTGCCAGCGGTTCGCGCTGGTGGGCACGGGCGACGGCCACTACATGCTGCGCGCCCGCCACTCCGACCAGGTGTTGGACGTGTCCGACTGCGGCACGGGCGACGGCACCCTGATCAAGCAGTGGCCGGGCAACGGCAACGACTGCCAGAAGTGGCGGCTGGATCGTGTCGGCAACGGCGAGTACACGTTGGTGGCCAAGCACTCCGGCAAGGTCATGGACGTGCAGAACAACCAGGTCGACAACGGCCAGAAGGTCTGGACCTGGACCTCGAACGGGTGCGGTTGCCAGAAGTTCCGCCTCGACGCCGCCCCGGACCCGGGGGTGAACCTGCAGTGGTTGCAGTTCACCGTGGACACGGTGGACCCGGGTGCGCCGTTTGTGTCCTCGACGGATTACCCGAACGACAACAAGTGGCACAAGGGCGCGGGTCAGGCGGGCGCGTTCACGTTCACCCCGCCGGCCGGCACGGCCGACGTGCACTCCTACCTGTGGGCGTTGGACGCGGTGCCGACCGCCGAGGTCACCGCGGGCGCGGACGGCAGGGCGACCCCGTCGATCACGCCGACCACGGACGGCCAGCACACGCTCAACGTGCGCACCAAGGACCGGGCCGGACGTCTGTCCGGCATCACCTCCTACACCTTCCACGTGGGCCGCGCGGGTCTGGTGCGCCCGGCGGAGAACGTGCGGGCACCGCGGCGGGTGCAGCTACAGGTCATCGGCGAGCCGGTGTTCACGCACGTCAAGTTCGCCTGGCGGCGTGGTCCGGGCGCGGCGGTGGAGTCCGACGTCCCGCCGGCGCACCTGACCAAGGCCGACGGGTCGCCGCTGGGCACCGGGTTCGTGCCGCTGACCTCCTTCGGCGAGTTCGCCGTGTGGAACGCGGTGGACACCCTGGGCGTGGACGCGGGCGTGGTCCAGGTCAAGGCGGTCCTGGCGACCGACGCGGCGGGCTCGGGCGCGTACTCGACGTCGTGGCGCACCGCGGTGGTCGATCCGAGCGCGGACACCGCGGCCGGCACGGACATCGGGCCCGGCTCGGTCAACCTGCTCACCGGCGACTACTCGCTGCGGTCCACCGACGCCGAGGAGTTCGGCCTGTCGGTGTCGCGCACCTCCTCGTCGCGCGACCCGAAGACCGGCTACCAGCTCCAGCGGCAGCGGTTGACCGCCAACCAGCAGAAGATCTCCACCGACACCACGGGTTTCAAGCTCTACACGACCAGCGCGGCCCGCAACACCGAGCGCGGCCACGACAGCACCGACTCGCTGGAGCTGACCCCGGTCGCGGCGCAGGGCTGGAACGCCGACGACACGATGGCCTCCATCGAGGACGACATCGGCGCGCTGCGCCTGGGCATGAAGCCCGGCCGCACGTACCGGGTCACGGGCTGGATCTACGTGCCCGCCGCGACCGGCCTCAACGCCACCCACAACCGCGCGCTGCGGATCGTGGCCTTCACCAAGACCGCGGCGGGCTACCAGGAGTACCACAGCAACACCGCGCAGGCGGTGGACGCCTGGCAGCAGCTGACCCTGGACTTCACCGTGCCCACCGACGCCAACCAGGCGTTCGTCCGGCTCTACAACGGTTTCACCGCCGGCAGCGGCAAGAAGGTCTACTACGACGACCTGTCGTTGCGCGAGATCACCGCGCCGTTCGGCCCGCACTGGGAGACCGGCGCGGAGGTGGACTCCGCCCAGATCGACTACACCCGGCTGGCGTTCCCGCACGAGGACACCGTGCAGGTCGAGCAGTCCGACGGCTCCTCGATCTGGTTCACCCGCACCCCGGACGGCAGGTTCTGGCCGGAGCCCGGCGCGGAGGACCTCAAGCTGGTCAGGGAGGGCGAGCTCTACCGGCTGTCCGAACTGGACGGGACGGTGACGACGTTCGCCAAGCCGGCGGGCACCGACACCCACGTGGTCGAGAGCGCCACCCCGCCCGCGCAGGGCAACACGACCCGCTACACCTACGAGAACGTCGACGACCAGCTCCGCATCAAGCGGGTGATCGCCGCGCAGGAGCCGGGCATCGGCGACTGCACGGCGGCCACGCCCGCCCGGGGCTGCGAGGTGCTGGAGTACCACTACGCCACCGCGACCACCGCGACCGCGTCGGCCCCGGGTGACTTCGCCGGCCGGATCCGCGCCATCGCGGCGTGGAGCACCGACCCGGCCACCGGCACGGTGTCCGCTGTGGACGTCGCGCGCTACGCCTACGACGACCGCGGTCGCCTCCGGGAGGTGTGGGACCCGCGCCTGGCGCAACCGCTGAAGACCACCTACGCCTACGACGACGCCGGTCACATCACCGAGCTGGGCCAGCCCGGCGACCTGCCGTGGCGGTTCGACTTCGGCACGGCGACCCCCGGCGACACCAACACCGGCCGCCTGCTGAAGGTGCGCCGCGACGCCCTGCGGCCGGGCACCACGGACCAGCTCGACGGCGAGATCGCCACCACCGTCGTCTACGGCGTGCCGCTGACCCGCGGCGCGGGCGGCCCGTACGACCTGGACGGCCCGTCGATCGCCGCGTGGGCGCAGGCTGACGCGCCGACCGACGCCGTGGCCGTCTTCGGGCCCGAAGACCCGGTCGCGGTGGGCACCGCCACCGCGTCGAGCCCCGGCCCGGACGGCTACCGCGCGGCGACCGTGCACTACCTCAACGCTTCCGGCAAGGAGGTCAACACCGCCACGCCGGGCGGGCACATCGACACCAACGAGTACGACCGCTTCGGCAACGTCGTGCGTGCCCTGGAGTCGTCCAACCGCGCCCTGGCGCTGGGCCAGTCCCCGAACGCGGCGGCGAACCTGTCCGCGCTGGGCCTCGCCCAGTACGACAGCCGGACCCGGGCGACCTGGCTGGACACCCGCTCGACCTACGGTCCCGACGGCATCGACCTGCTGGAGACCGTGTCGCCGCTGCACCGCATCGCACTGGCCAACGACGCGAGCCGGCTGGTCAACGCCCGCAGCGTGACGGCGACGACGTACGACGAGGGCAAGCCCGACGGCGTGGCCTACCACCTGCCCACGACCGTGCGCGCGGGCGCCCGCGTCGTCGGCGTGGACGGCGACCAGGACGTCCGGGTCACCAAGAACGAGTACGGCCCCATGTACGGCGGCGCTTCCGGTTGGGTGCTGCGCAAGCCCACCAAGGTGGTCTCCGCCGTCGAGACCGCGCAGCCGCTGGAAGCCGCGACCAAGTACGACGACCAGGGCCGCGCGCGGGAGTCGCGCAAGATCGACTCGACCGGCTCGGACGCCGGCACCACGCGGTCGGTGTTCTACACCGCCGGGGCGAACCCCGACGACGCCGCGTGCGGCAACCGGCCGGAGTGGGCCGGGCAGGCGTGCGTCGTGCGGGCCGTGGGCGCGATCACCGGGCACGACCCGGCTCGCATGGTCGGCGACGTGCCGGTGCGCCGGGTCGAGTCCTACACCCGGTTCGGCGAGCCGGACCGGATCACCGAGACCGTCGCGGGCAAGACCCGCACGACCGTCAACACCTACGACGCGGCGGACCGCCTGGTCGGCACGAAGATCACCGGTGACCTCGGCGAGGCGGTGCAGCAGGTCGGCACCGACTTCGACCCGGTCTCCGGCGACAACCTGACCACGAGGTTCGCCGACGGCACCAAGGTGACCCGCGAGTTCGACCGGCTGGGCCGCCTGGTCCGCTACACCGACGCCGACGGCGCGTGGACCGCCACCGAGTTCGACCGCTTCGGCAAGCCCGCGAAGATCACCGACTCGCTCGGCACCCACCAGACGTTCACCTACGACCGGGCGGCCGAGCCGCGCGGCCTGGTGACCTCGGTGACCGACAGCGTCGGCGGCTCGATCGGCACCCGCTACGGCCCGGACGGCCAGGTCGTCGGCCTGGACCTGCCCGGCGGCGTGGTGATGGAGCAGGAGCTGGACCCGGCGGGCGTGCCGGTCGGGCGCACCTACCGCAAGGACGGCACGGTCGTCGCGGCCAGCACCGTCGTGGAGAACGCCCAGGGCCAGTGGCTGCGGCACACCGGTCCCGGCTCGGACAAGCGCTACGCCTACGACGACCTGGGCCGGCTGACCCGCGTCGAGGACACCTCGGCCGCCACCGGCCTGTGCACGGTGCGCACGTACACCTTCGACCGGCGCACCAACCGCACGGGCAAGTCCACCCGCACCGGGGCGACCGGGGGCGTGTGCCCGGGTGACTCCGAACCGGCGCAAACGCAGTCGCACACCTACGACTCGGCCGACCGCCTGACCGACGCGGGCTGGGTGTACGACGCCTTCGGCCGGATCACCACGACCCCGGACGGCGTGCAGAACAGCTACTACGTCAACGACCTCGTGCGGTCGCAGCAGACCGCCGACCGGCGCATGACGTGGACGCTGGACCCGGCGCTGCGGCAGCGGTCGTTCACCGCCGAGCGGTTGGTCAACGGCGGTTGGGCCAACGCCGTCACCAAGCTCAACCACTACGCCGACGACTCCGACGAGCCCCGCTGGATCGCCGAGGACGTCACCCAGGGCGACAACGTCACCCGCAACATCTCCAGCCCCGAGGGCGACCTGGCGTTCACCACCGGCCTGTCCGGGGACGTCACCCTCCAGCTGACCAACCTGCACGGCGACGTCATGGCCACCGTCCCGGTGGTCGCCGGGCAGCTGGGCGCGGTGACGGTGCTCGACGCCGACGAGTACGGCGTGCCGTCGGCCGACACCCCGGCCGCGGCGACCGCCCGCTACGCCTGGCTGGGCGGCAAGCAGCGCTCCGCCGAGGCGCTGGGCGGCGTGGTGCTGATGGGAGTCCGGCTCTACCACCCCGGCACCGGCCGGTTCTGGCAGCCCGACCCGGAGGAGGGCGGCAACGCCACCGCCTACGACTACTGCGCCGCCGACCCGGTCAACTGCACCGACCTCGACGGCCGGTGGGGCTGGCTGAAGAAGGTCGCGAACGTCGTGGCCAAGGTGGCCGAGGTGGTGTCCTACATCCCGGGCCCGATCGGCGCGGTCGCGGGCGCGGTGTCGTCGGTGGCCTACGCGGCGACGGGCAACTACCGCAAGGCCGCCGAGATGGCGGTCACCGCGGCGGCCAACCTGGTCGGCGCGGGCGCGGCGGTCCGGGTCGGGGTCGCGGCGGTGAAGGCCGCGGCGAGATCGGTGCCCAAGGCGGCGTCCTCGGTGGCGAAGTCCGCGCGGTCGCTGGTGTCGCGCGGCCGGTGCAACTCGTTCGCGCCCGAGACCCGGGTGCTGATGGGCGACGGCGGCACGCTGCCCATCGCCGAGGTGGAGGTCGGCGACCTGGTCGTCGCGGCCGACCCGGTGACCGGCGAGGTGCGCGTCGAGCCGGTCGTGGACGTGGTCGTCGGCCACGGCGACAAGCACCTGGTGCAGTTCACCGCCGAGGGCGGCGGCCCGGTGACCGCGACGGCCAACCACCCGGTGTGGGTGGACGGCCGCGGCTGGACCGCGGCGGCGGACATCGGCATCGGCGACCGGGTGCTGCTGCCCGGCGGCGGCACGGCGTCCATCCGGCACGTCAAGGACCTCGGCACCGGCCGCGAGACGGTCTACAACCTCAACGTCTCCGGACCGCACACCTTCAGCGTCGTGGCGGGTGCCGTCGCGGTGCTGGTGCACAACGCCTCGGCGGCGTGCATCGCGGCCAACCGCAAGGCCGGGAAGGTGCTCGAAGGCCGCGTGGAACGCATCCTGGTGAAGAAGTACGGGCGGGCCAACGTCCAGAAGCAGGTGTATTTCAAGGTGCCCGTGCTCGGGAAGCGGTTCGCCGATTTCCAGGTGAAGGGCCCGCGCGGGTCGTTCCTGGTCGAGGTGAAGAAGGGCAAGTCCCGGTACACTAAGATGCAGCAGCTCAAGGACGCGTACATCCACCGGAAGTACGGGTTGAAGACGCACGTGTACCGGAGGTAGGACGTGAAGAAGGCGGACGTCGACGCGGTGCTCCGGGAATTCGACGGTGTGTTCCGGGAGAACGGGTTCACCGGTGCGAAGGGGACCTACAAACTGCCCGGCGGCGTCCGCCTGAAGGTCCAGCTCGACCGCCACGGGTGGGACCCCGACCTCGGTTGGGGTCTGCTCTTCACCGCCGAGGACACCGCGGCGGCCGACGAGGTGGGCAACATCCCGATGGACTCCCGCCTGCAGGTCACGCCGCAGACCCTGGACAAGGCGCTGGGCAAGAAGGCGCTGGGCGCCCTCTACGGGGACAACCCGCGCGTGCGCAGCCGGCTGAAGAGCGGGTGGTTCGCCTTCGAGCACGCCGACCGGCTGCGCGCGGTGCTGACGCTGGCCCTGGGACCCGCGCTGGCGCACGTCCGAGCGTGGGCGGAATCGGTCCGCTCGGTGTCGTGAGCCGTCGGCGGATGGGTCGCAGGCGTTCGGGGGCATAACACCGGGCCATTCGACCGGAGCGCGACGGCCGGTGGCCGGGACAATTTCGTTGAAAGTCGCACCAAATAGCCGGCGATGTGGTCATCGGACGTTGTGGCCAATTCTCGCCGGCTTTTCGCGTGGTCCGGTCAAGCGGTAGCCACTCTTTTGGCGGAACGGGTGCCGAGATATCCGTGCGCTACATTTCGTGCGCGCCGCCGCGTGGACTACGCAGCAGAAAGGCCTCCCATGCTGACCATCATGGCAGCGGCCACCCTCACCCTGTCCACCCTGGTGCCCGCGGACGGCCCGACCGTCCAGACGGCGCCCGACTACGTGCGCGTCGAGGTCGTCACCGTCAACGGGTCCGGGTGCCCGGCGGGCACGGCCGCCGTCGCCACCGCCGAGGACCGCACGACCTTCACCGTCACCTACAGCCAGTTCCTCGCCCAGGCGGGCGGGAGTTCCGAGCCGACGGACTTCCGCAAGAACTGCCAGCTCGCGCTGCAGTTGAGCTACCCGCAGGGCTTCACCGTCGGCATCACGCAGGCCGACTACCGGGGCTTCGCGCACCTGCTGGCCGGGGCGTCGGGGATGGAGCAGGGCAACTACTACTTCGCCGGCACCTCCCCGACCGCCCGCAAACCGCACCACTTCCACGGCCCGCTCAGCGACAACTGGCAGGTCACCGACACGACCCAGTGGGACGCGATCGTGTACCCGCCGTGCGGCGAGCGGCGGATCTTCAACGTCAACACCGAGCTGCGCGTGCAGGCGGGCAGCTCGCGCGGCACCAGCTTCATGGTGATGGACTCGACCGACAGCAACGTGAGCACCCGCTACCACTTCTCGTGGAAACGCTGCTGAGCCCACCGCCCCTCCCGACCCCCGCCGCCACCAGCGTCCAGTCGGAGGTGCTCACATGCTCGAAAGCTTGGCCGCGGCCGCCCTGGCGGCGACGACGATCGTCTTCCCGCCGGGCGGCGCCCCGAACACCACCCCGCCGCCGGACCACATCACCATCGAGGTGGTGACGGTCAACGGGTCCGGCTGCCCGGCGGGCACCGCCGCGGTGGCGGTGTCCCCGGACAACAAGGCGTTCACCGTGACCTACAGCGAGTTCATGGCGCAGGTCGGGGTGGGCGCGCAACCCACCGACTTCAGGAAGAACTGCCAGCTCAACCTGAAGGTCAACGTGCCGCAGGGCTTCACCTACGGCATCGCCCAGGCCGACTACCGCGGCTTCGCCCACCTGGAGCGGGGCGCGACCGGCGTGGAGCGGGCGAACTACTACTTCCAGGGAATGTCGCCCACGGCCTACAAGACGCACAACTACAGCGGGCCGTTGAGCGACGACTGGCAGGCGACGGACACGGTGGAGGTGGCGGCGATCGTCTACCACCCGTGCGGTGAACGACGGAACTTCAACATCAACACGGAGTTGCGCGTGAACGCCGGCACGTCGAACCCGAACACCACGACGAGCTTCATGTCGATGGACTCGACGGACGGCAGCGTGAACACGGTCTACCACTTCGCCTGGAAGGTGTGCAGGTAGAGGCGTTCGTGGTGCTCGCACGGCCCACCCTCGCGGGGCCGTGCGAGCCCGGGGACCATGTACCGCGGTGAGTCCACTTTGGAGTGTTTGTGTCCGTGGACATCGACACGGACATGCGGCCTGGGGCCTGGCGGTGCGCATCGGTTCGCCGCCGTGCGGCGTGGCTAACGCAGCCACTCCACGCTGGACCGGCTCGTCGGGTGCGCGGGTGGGCGGCGTGGCCGGTCCAGCAGGTGTCGTTCGGCCAAGGCGTCCACGACGGACTCGTAGGTGGCCCGCGCTCCCGCCTCGGCGTGTTCGACCGTGGCGGCGGGCATCTGCGCCGAGCAGTCCACGAGCAGGTCGAACGGGCGCCGGTCGCGGAACAGGTCGAAGCCCCAGTTGGCCCGGAACACCGATCGGCTGAGCGCGTCTTTCGCGTCCATGAGCGACGCGCACTCCGCGAACGTCTTCGGCGTGCCGCGCTGGAGGTAGGACACGTAGCACTTGCGCAGCCTGCTCACTCGGCTGGACTCCAGCCAGATCCGGGTCGCGGCCGCGTCCGAGTACCACGGCAGTCCCCACGCGTCGAACACGCCGGCGGCCAGGTCGCGCAGTCGTTCGGCCATCGCCGCGTCCACGGCCCGTTCCACGGCCAGGTCGGTGCGCCGCCGGTCGAGGGCGGGTGTCCACTCGCGGTCGGATCGGCGCAGCAGCGCGCCGAGGACCTGCGAAGCGCTCGTGTACGGGACGCCGAGGTCGGCGGCCAGCCTGACGCACAAGGTCGTCTTCCCGGCCGCGGTCAACCCGGACACGATTATTTTCATCGAGCAGAACACCCTTTCGGATCGCGCGGAACCCCGTAGTGGGAGGTTGATCCGGAAGTCGACAGTACCTCAAGTGGGTAAACGGCCGGGTGTGCTCCGAGTATCGCCCGTACGGCGGAAAATCCACGTCACCCGATATGGCCGCAATATTGCGGAATGGCACAGTGGGACTTTCCGGATCGTGTAGTGCGAACCCCGCGGGCTGTGGTTCACTGGCGGTTCCGGTCGTCCGAACCGAACGAACGGGAGTCGATTCAATGCACGTGGTCAAACTCGCCGGCTGCATCGTCAGGGACGAGCGCGGGCGCGTGTTGCTGCTCCACCGGAACACCTCTGAGCTGCAACAATGGGAAATTCCAGGCGGCAAGGTCGATCCCGGTGAACAGGCCGGGGACACCGCCGAGCGCGAACTGCGCGAGGAAGTCGGCGTGGAAGTCGCGGTGGGTCGGGAACTGGGCACCCGGTCGTTCACCGAAAACGGGCGCACGATGGAATACACCTGGTTCCTGGCGGACATCACCGCGGGCCGACCGCACGTCGTGGAAACCCACATACACGACAATTGCGGTTACCACGACCTGGCCGACTTGGCGGCGATGGAGGAACAGCTCTCACCCAACACGCGCAACCTGTTGCGTGCGATCAGTGCCGGCGACATCGATCTCTGACTGGTGAGGACGGCATGCGGATCGTCGTGGACCGGGTTTCCACCCGGGACGCCCTGGCCACTCTGATAGCCACCCGGACACGCGCCGACTACGTCTACTCCTACCCGCCCCGGCAGTCCTACCGGCGCTTCGACGACCGGGTCCGGGCGGCCGTGCCCGACCTGGTCTCGCGGTCGCTGGAGCGCTTCGGCGACCTCAACCTCTACGTGCACGTGCCGTTCTGCCGCCAGATCTGCCGGTTCTGCAACCTCTACGCGGTCGCCGGGGTCGGGCGGGACTTCGACGGGTACGTCGACACCGTCCTGGCCGAGGCGGAGCGGTTGGCCGACCTGACCGACCGCAAGACCGTCACGACCCTCTACATCGGCGGCGGCACGCCGTCGTTGCTGGCGCCCGCCCAACTCGAACGCCTCCTGCGCCGGCTGCTCGGGCTGTTCTCCACCACACCGGGGGAATTCCCGCCGGAGACCGCGCTGGAGGTGGACCCGGCGACCGTGGACGCCGCGGCGTTGCGCGACCTGCGCGCGGCGGGGATCAACCGGATCAACCTGGGCTACCAGTCGATGGTCGACGGCGAGGTGCGCGGCCTCGGCCGGCGCCGCCCCGCCGGCGCCGGCTTGGCGCTGCTGGAACAGGCGCTGGACACCGGGTTCGCCAACGTCTGCGTGGACCTGATCTACGGCTTGGCGGGCCAGACCGAGCAGGGCTGGCTGGACTCGCTGCGCCGCGTGGCGGCCCTGGCCCCGCCGACGCTGTGCGCCTACCCGCTGACCCTGCGACCGTTCACCGGCTACAGCCGGCAGGGCTACTCCTCCGTCGCGGGCGCGACGCTCTACCGGCGCTACGACCTGGCCGACCGGGTGCTGCGCGAGGCCGGGTACCGGCAGGAGACGCACGTGCGGTGGGTCCGCGACGACGGCGGCTACCGGCAGAAGGCCAACCACTGGGGTATGCGCAACGTGCTCGGCATGGGCGCCGGCGCGCGCAGCTACCTGTGGGAGGCCGACCTGCGCAACGGCTACTCCGTGCGGTCCCGCGCTTCGACGTTGAAGTCCTATGTGGACGCTGTCGCCGCGGGTGGTCTCCCGGTCACCGACGGGTTCGTCATGACCGACGACGAACGCCGCCGCAAGGCCACCGCGCTCAACCTGATGGCGCTGGACCGGAGGTGGACGCGTGAGCTGCTCGACTTCGACCCGGTCGAGGTGTTCGAGGACGAGTTCGCCGCGTTCGCCGACCTGGGGCTGTGCGAGGTGGGCCCGACGTCGGCGGTGCTGACCCGAGCGGGCGTGAAGTACCGGGACCTGTTGTCGCAGGCCCTGTTCAGCCCCGCGGTGCGCGCCCGGACCGCGGGGTTCAGCTATGACGAATAGCGTCCAGGGCGTCGGCCAGGACCTCCTCCGGTGACCGGTCGGCGTCGATGGTCGTCACGCGCAGCGCGGGCGTCCGCGCGAGTCGGTCCAGGGCGGCCTGGTGGGCGCGGGCCATGAACGCCAGGCGGTCGTCGTCGCACGCGCCGTCGCGGACGGTGATGCGCCGGCGCAGCACGTCCGGAGGCGCGACCAGGTACAGCGTGAGGTCCGGGGGCGGAAGGTGGCGGAACACCGCGTCCAGCAGGTCGCGAGCGGCGTGCGCGCCGAGGGCGTCGGTGAGCACGACTTCCTGGTAGGCGTACTTGCTCAGGTAGCCGCGGTCGCTGACCACGTGCTCCCCGGCGGCCAGCAGCGGCCGGACGTGGGTGGCGTGGACCTCGTGGAAGTCGCCGAGGAACACCAGCGACTGGCCGACCTCGTCCTCGGAGATCCGGTGCGGTGTCCGGCGGACGGCGTCGGCCAGCGCCCGACCGAACGGCGCGGAGGAGAACTCCGGGGTGGCGTGGGCGGGCCACGCGGCGGCGATGGCGCGGGCCGCGGTGGTCTTGCCGACGCCTTCCAGGCCGTCCACGCAAATCCACCGCCCCTTCTTGTCGGAATGGCCGGATCGTGCCCCCGCGACTGGCATCATGGAGTTCCCATCGCACAAATGGTTGCATTGGCCGCAGCGCACCAGCGTGTCTCTCCCGATCGGCCGGCACGCCGTGCAACCGTGATCATCGCACGCAGTGCCGGAACGGAGGACAACCAGATGCACCGACCCGCTCTCTCCGCCGCTCTTCAAGCGTTCGCGTCCATTGAACTGACGGACGCGGTGTATGTCGCATGCCCGATCAGTTCGGGCCGTCGGGAACTGGAACTGATGCTCGCCGCCGCCGAGTTCGACCGCGCGGTGCTGCGCGCCCGGTTGGTCGACCGGTGGGCGCGGCAGGTGCTGGAACCCAACCGGCGCGACGCCAGAGCCGCCGCCCGGCGCGCCCGGGCGCGCTACCCCGAGCACAACGTCGTCAACCCGTCCGAGTTCGACATCGAGGGCCTGGACCAGCCCGGCTACGACCAGTTGTGCGAGCGCATCATCCGAGGTCACGTGGGGCGGATCGTGCTGGCCGACGGCTGGGAGCTGAGCCGGGGCGCGCGGGTCGAGGCGGAGTTGGCCACCCGGTTGGGGCTGCCCGTGGAGGACGCCGCCGGCAATCGGATGACCGAACGTGACCTGTGGTCGACGTGCGAGCGGTCCGAGGCCGACCTGGTCCGGGCGGGGTTCCCCGGGCACCGGGTGCGCGACCTGCTGCCCGCCGCGCCCAGTCCCGCGACCGCGGGTTGACCGGTCTCACGTTCCCGGCGGGGACACGCGCCGACGCATTTCGGTCAACGCCCGCAATAATGCGGAATCCATCGTGCGGTCGTGCTGTAAAGCGTCTTCGGCCGGACGCAATGCGCGGCAGTCCGACACGGTCAGCAATTCCTCCCGCCACACCGCGTAGTCGTAAAAGGTGTAGAGGTCGAGGTACCTCCGTTCGGGGGAAATGCGCTCGGGGTAGTCCGCCGCGGTCATCAGCGCGAGCGTGCGCTCCCTGGTCCGGGCCCAGCCGCGCAATTTGTCGGAGTCGACGTGCGGTGGTTCGTCGCGGTGGTCGATGTCGCCGTAGTAGTACATGAGGTAGCCGCGGTTCCACGCGCGCCACTCGGTCGACTCCTCGCCCCGGCGGACGAACAGCCGCAGCGCCTCGCGGTCGCCGAGGTGGCACAGCCCCCACAGCACGGCCTGCTGCAGGAACGTGTCGGTCTCGTCCCGGTACAGCCGCCACAACGCGACCCGGCCGTCCGGCGCGGCCCGGGACAGCAGGTACGCCACCAGGTTGCCCACGACCCGCACCACCGACAGGTCCTCGCCGGCGTCGCGAACGCGGCGGAACGCCGTCTCCAGCGCCACGCCGAGCCCGGTGGGCCGGGCGATGCGCAGCTCGTCCACCAGGAAGTGCCGCATCTCCGGCGTGGGATCCACGCGCAGGCACGCGGCCAGCCGTTCGACAGCACCGGTCGCCAACGCGGCTTCGATCTCCCGCGCGTAGTGCCGGCTGACCAGGTACTCGAAGAACGAGTAGTGGATGAAGCTGCCCCACACCCGCCCCGACGCCCGCCACCGGTCGCACAACTGGCTCAGGGCGCGCCGCGTGCACCGCACGGCCTCCGGCGGGCCGAGGTCGGGGGAGGAGGCGACGGCGTCGAAGTCGAACCGGTCCTCGTGGATGGCCGCACGCCGGAACACCACCCACGCCGCGTCGATCCACACCCGCACCGACGACCCCGCCACGGCGCACCCGGCCCGCGCCAGCGCCGCGTCGCTGACCGCGGCCAGCCGGTCGACGTACTCGGCGTAGAGCGCGGACACGTTGCTGACCTCCGACAGACCTTCGTGGCCGAGGAAGGTCACCATCCGGGCGTACAGCGGCCGGGTGATCATGCGGGACAGGTCGGGTGACGCGCGCACCAGCTCGAACAGGTCGTCGGCGGGCAGCAGGCCGCCCGCCACCAGCCGGTCGACGAAGTCGCGGAAGTGGCCGTCCAGCGTCCAGTCGGTCACCGCGTAGATCGAGTCGAACGTGTCACCCTCCATCGACGGAGCCAAGTTGTCCTCGAACTCGCGGTGCCGGCACGTGACGACGACGGCGTACCGCTCGCCGGCTTGCCGCAGCAGCTCCGAGAGGTCGGCGGGGGAGTCGAACTCGCCGAGGCTCTCGTCGAGGCCGTCGACGAGCAGCGCCGACCGCACCTCGCCGCGCTCCGGCCCGCCGCGCTGCCGGGGCGCGCCGACCATCCGGCGCAGCTCCGACACGCGGACCGCGATCGCGGGGACCCGGTCGCGCAGCCGGCGCAGCACCGCGTACGAGGCGACGCTCTTGCCGCTGCCGGGCTCGCCGAGGATGAGCACGGACTGGTCGGCCGCCACCTCGGCGGCGACGTCGTCCACCGTGAACCTGCGGTCGCCGTGACCGGTTTTGGTGAACGTCGTCGGCACGTACAGGTCGCGGTCGTGCAATTCGGTGATGCTCAGGTCCAGCGGGTAGGCGGTCCGGCGCGCACCCAGCCGTCGCAGCGAATCCTCGGACGCCCGCCACAGATCGCCGGAAGGTGCTCCGCCGTCCCGTTGCCGGGGCAATTCGGGTGTGTTCGGATCGTGGATCCACGCGGTGGTGTCGGTTTCCTTCACGGCGACTTGAACCGGCCGGAACCGATGCGCCTCGGCGGTCAGGGAATGCCGCACGACCTCTTCGAAGAACCAGTCCGAGACCATCAACGCGATCGTGCCCGCGCTCGTCTCCAACGCACCGCGCAAAGGCTCCGAGTCGACCAACCGGCACACGTGGTTGACCGCGTGACCGACCACCCCGGCCCCGTCCGGGTACACCTCGCCCGCGTGCACGGCGACCCGCAGCCGGACCCGTTCCTGCGGTTCATGGGTGGAGTTGTGCTCATCCAGGCGCGTGGCCAACGCCGCCGGCAGACGTTCGGCGAACAACACCTTGGCCACTTCGGGCGGCACCAGGACCAGGAGCCCGTCACCACGGTCCTGCCGGTACCAGTTCGACCAGTCCTCGCCGATGTCGGCGAACGCCGCCGCCATTGCGGCGTAGAGCGCGCGGCGCACGACGAGCCGATTCGGATTCGTCCGCCGCCGGTCGCCGAATCGCTCGACGTCGACCACCACCATCGTCCGGTGCACGGCGACCCGTGGTGGTCCTTCGGTCGATCCGTGAACAGCACCGCGGTCCATCCGGCCTCCCCGCCCCGCTTCCTGCGAGTCAGCGTAGGGCAGTCGGTGGGACCGGTGGAGATTTCCCGGCTGTTTCCCGTTTCCTACGCCCGCACAAGGTCGGATGACGCAGAACTGCGGTTTTTCCGTTCACCATTCGCGTGCTCCGGACCGCCGAATTGCGGGTGCGGCCGCGGGCGGTCACCCGGCCGGCGGGTAGTGGTCGCGAATCAGCCGTGGACGAGCAGGGTGGACCCGTCGCCGTTGCGGTCCACTGTGGACGGTTGTGGTGGTCACCGGGGTGAAGGTGGCACTCAGCACCGGTCGCCGGTCGCCGGTCTTGGCCGCCGGGGTGCGGGGTGCCTACGCTGGCCGGGCCGCAGGCGCACATGCCCCACGGACCGACCACCGGAATCCTCGGGAGCGTCAAGTGGAACGCACCAGAACCCTGCTGTACGCCGTGCTGATCGCCTTGTCCGTCGGCACCGCGCCGGCCGCCGCGGCACCGAACGCCTTCGTCCTGTCCAGCTCGGCGTTCGCCAACGGCGGCACGATCCCCAAGGTCCACGAGTGCACCAGCGGCGGCGGCAACGACCCGGCGAAACGCAACGAGTCCCCGCCCCTGACGTGGACCGGCGCCCCCGCCGCCGCGCGCAGCTACGCGATCGTCATGCGGGACCTGGACAACAACAACCTGATCCACTGGGTCATCTACGACATCCCGACCACCACGACCTCGCTACCCCAGAACGTGCAGCACGCGTACCGCCCCGCGGTCCCGGCGGGTTCCCGGCAGGTCTACTACCGGGGCAGCGCGAGCCTCTACGGCTACCAGGGCCCGTGCTCGCCTTCGACGGTGAACACGTACGAGTTCGTGGTCCACGCGCTCAACCAGACGTCGCTGACCACCTTGACGTCCAGTTCCTCCACCCAGACCGCCGCCAGGACGATCGCCGCGGCCTCCCTCGGCTCGGCGCGCATCACCGGCGAGTCGTGACCGGCCCGCGCCGCCCCGGGGCCCCGGAGGACCCGGCTCCCGGACGCGGCGGTGCGACGACCTCGACCTCGCTCACCCGGAGCCTCCCTGCGG
>NZ_JBEZBW010000098.1:0-31112 GCF_040647305.1 Saccharothrix sp. NPDC042600
CCGGCGGCCGACTCGGTGCCGGCGGCCGACTCGGTGCCGGCGGCCGACTCGGTGCCGGCCACCCGCCCGGTGGCCGGCAACCCACCCGGTGGCCGGCAACCCACCCGGTGGCCGGCAACCCACCCGGTGGCCGGCGGCCCGGTCAGTGGCCGGCGGCCAGCTCCGCCGCGAGCCGCTCGTCGCCGCTCTGGGTCTTCAGCGGCTTCTCCTTGATGAACAGCACCGCCAGCAGGGCCAGCACCGCGATCGGCGCGCCGATGAGGAACAGCTCGGCGGTCGCGGTGGCGTAGATGTCCTGGACGATCGCCAGCGCCTCGGCGGGCAGCTTGGACAGGTCGGGCACCTCGTTGGACGCCCCGCCCGGGATCGGCCCGAACTTCTCCGCCGACAGGGTGGTCACCCGGTTGGCCAGCACCGCGCCCAGCACGCTGACGCCGATCGCGCCGCCCAGCGAGCGGAAGAACGTCAGGGTGGACGTGGTCGCGCCCAGGTCCTTGGCCGGCACGTCGTTCTGCGCGACCAGCACCAGGTTCTGCATCAGCATGCCGACGCCGACACCGAGCACGGCCATGTGCACCGACACCATGAACACGCTGGTCCGCGCGTCGATGGTGGCCAGCAGCAGCATGCCGCCGACCATGACCACACCGCCCGCCACCAGGAACGCCTTCCACCGGCCCCACTTGGTGATCAGGCCGCCGGCGACGGTCGAGGACACCAGCAGGCCGAAGATCAGCGGCAGGCTCATCAGGCCGGCCTGCGTGGGCGTCTTGCCCAGGCCGATCTGGAAGTACTGCGACAGGAACACCGTGCCGCCGAACATCGCCACGCCGACCAGCGCGCTGGCCAGGGTGGTCAGCGCGACCGTGCGGTTGGCGAAGATCGACATCGGCACGATCGGGTCCGCCGCCCGCGACTCCACCCACACCGCCAGCGCCAGCAGCACCAGGCCGCCGACCACCATCAGCGCGGACCAGCCGGACAGCCACTCGAACTGGTTGCCCGCCAGCGTCGTCCACACCAGCAGCGTCGAGACACCGGACACGATCAGCGCCGCGCCCGCCCAGTCGATCCTGACCTCCTGGCGGACCACCGGCAGGTGCAGGGTGCGCTGGAGCAGGAAGATCGACGCCAGGGTGAACGGCACGCCGATGAAGAAGCACCAGCGCCAGCCCAGCCACGACGTGTCCACCATGACGCCGCCGATCAGCGGCCCGGCGACGGTGCCGACACCGAACACCGCGCCGAACAGGCCCGCGTACTTGCCCATGTCGCGCGGCGGGATCATGGCCGCCATCACGATGGTCGCCAGCGCCGTCATGCCACCCGCGCCCAGGCCCTGCACGACGCGGCTCGCGATGAGCACCTCGACGTTGGGCGAGAAGCCCGCGATCAGCGAGCCGACCACGAACATGCCCAGGGACAACTGGATGAGCAGCTTGCGGCTGTAGAGGTCGGCGAGCTTGCCCCACAGCGGGACGGTCGCGGTCATCGCCAGGAGTTCGGTGGTGACGACCCAGGTGTAGACGGACTGCGACCCGTGCAGGTCGGCGATGATGCGCGGCAGCGCGTTGGACACGATGGTGGACGCCAGGATGGCCATGAACATGCCGAGCATGAGGCCGGACATGGCCTGCACGACGTCCTTGCGCTTCGTGTCCCCCGCACTCCCGACTGCTTCGGTCGTCTCAGCGGACATCTTTCCCCCTCTTCGGATTCTCTAGGTTCATGGCGGGTCGGCCAGCCCGGCGGCGAGCAGGTCCAGGGCTTCGGCGAGCACGCCTTCCAGCGGTTCGTCCACTGTGGACCAACGGGTGACCGCGACCCGGAACGCGGCCCCCGCGGCGGCGGCGAGCAACGCCGGGTAGAGCGCGTCCGACGCCACCCCGACCCGCTCGGCGATCCCGTCGGCCAACCGCCGCTCGACGTCCTCACCACCGGCGAAGGCCCGCGCGAGCAGGACGGGGTTCTGCTGCACGACCCGCATGCGCATCAGCCACAGGTCGCGGTCGCCGGCGAGGTTCTCGGCGACCTCGGCGAGCAACGCGGCCTTGACCGCCTCGACGGCGCTGTCGTGCGGCGGGTGCGCGACGACCCGGTCCCGGATCCGCGCCGCCGCCTCGGGGTCGGGCCCGACGACAGCTTCTTCCTTGCCGGCGAAGTAGTTGAAGAACGTGCGCGGCGAGACACCGGCCCCGGCGCTGATGTCCTCGACGGTCACGTGCTCGAACCCGCGCTCGGCGGCGAGCGTGACGGCGACCCGGCAGAGCGCGTCCCGGGTCTGCCGCTTCTTGCGGTCCCGCAGGCCCGGCTCGCTCTTCACTCGAACAGAGTACGAAGGAAGCTGCACACACTGCAAGTTTGCAGCACGTGCACCTTTGTGATCCCGCTCTCGCGGGCCACGTCGGCCGCCTACCGCCGTGCGCGAGCAGGCCTGGAGGACCGCAGGCTGAACCGCGACGCCGTTCCCCTTGAGGCGCAGACCTTCGTGCGGCTCGGATCAGGCCAGCAGAAGATCCAACGACGCCGCAGGCGTGGCAGAGGGCGTCTTCGTCCCCTATTCGCCCGATCGTAGGCCACTCGTCCGTGTGACCGTCCACTTGAAACACCGGCGTCACGCCGGAACGCTAGAGTGCCGCCAGGCTCGGCAAGATCGACCCGCGAGGGAGGACGATGCTCCGCAGCACGCACTTGTTCGGACCGAAACGCCGGGTGACCTTCTCGCTCCCGGTGGACGACCCCGACGGCCCGGTCAGCGTCGTGGGATCGTTCAACGATTGGACACCCGGCATCCACGAACTGGTCCCCCGCCGCGACGGCACGCGCACGGTGACGGTGATCCTGCCGCCGGGCACCCACCGCTTCCGCTACCTGGGCCCCGACGGCCACTGGTTCGACGACGACCACGCCCAGCGCCTCGACGGCGACAGCGCCATCACCATCTGACCGACCGGAACGACACGAGCGGCACGACACACCGGAACGACACGAGCGGGCCGCCGCCGAGCGGAACGGAAGAGGGATCGGCGGACGAACGCCACTCGGGCGACCCCGAACCGGCCGGCTAGCGCCCACGCGGGCAACGCGAACCCGCCGGGCGAGCCCCACGCGGACAACCCGAACCCGGCCGGCGAGCACCCACGCGGACACCCCGGACCCGGTGGGCGAGCGCCGGCCGGAGCGCTCGATCCGCTCGGCCGGTTCGGTCAGTCGTCGGGCAGGGCGACCTCGTGGCCGTGGTCCAGGGCCCAGCGGCCCAGCGCGTCGATCGGGCCCAGCAGGCTCTCCCCCAGCGCCGTCAGCGAGTACTCCACGCGGTCCGTCCCGACCTCCCGCGCCACCAACCCGTACGCCTCCAACCGCCGCAACGACTCCGTCAGCACCTTCGGCCGGATCCCCCCGATGATCCGCCGCAGCTCCGCGGGCCGCCGCGCCCCGTCGCGCAGCGCGAACACCACCACCGGGTGCCACGTGTTCGCCATCAGGTCGAACGCCAACCTGGCCTGGCAGTCGGCGAGGAAGCGGGTCATCGTCCCCCCATGCGTGGGCACCGTTCGGTGCCCGTCGGGCTTTCTAGCGTTTTCACCGCGGAAGCCTAGGCGGGAGGAACGGATGAAGATCGGCGTGTTGGGCACCGGCGGCATGGCGCGGGCGCTGGGTGGGAAGTGGGCGGCTCGCGGGCACGACGTGTTGGTCGGCGGGCGGTCGCGGCGGAAGGCGGCGGCGTTGGCCGAGGACATCGGGGCGCGGGCCGGGGAACTGCGCGAGGCCGTGGCGTTCGGGGACGTCGTGCTGGTGGCGGTGCCGGCGCGCGCGGCGGCCGAGGCGGTCGGGGACGCGCGCGGCAAGGTGGTCATCGATTGCACGAACTCGATCGCCGACGGGTTCCTGCTCGACTCGTTCGGGGCCGCGCGGCTGGCGGAGGCGTGCGGCGGGGACGTGGTCAAGGCCTTCAACCTGTGCCACGTGAGCGTGTGGGCCGACCCGTCGCCGGTCTACGAAGGCCGCCCGTTGGGCGTGCCGGTCTGCGGGGACGACCCGCGAGCGCTGGAGGTCGTGCGGGAACTCGTGCGCGACACCGGGTGCGTCCCGGTGGACGGCGGCGGGCTGGACCGCGCCGCGCTGCTGGAGGCCACGGCCGCGTTCGCCATCGGCGTCTGGGTCGGCGCCGGGCAGGACGTGCGGGGGATGTTCCCGACCGCGGAGGCGAGCGTGGGCTAATGTAACAGCACTGTTGTATCTAGTGAGGGGGTTGGCGTGTACCCGGAGATCGAGCCCTACGACCACGGCATGCTCGACGTCGGCGACGGACACCGCGTGTACTGGGAGGTGTGCGGCAACCCCGACGGCAAGCCCGCCGTCGTGCTGCACGGCGGCCCCGGGTCCGGGTGCACGACCAACGCCCGGCGCTACTTCGACCCGGCCGCCTATCGGGTGGTCCTGTTCGACCAGCGCGGCTGCGGGCGGTCCACGCCGCACGCGGGCGCGCCGGCGGCCGACCTGTCCGCCAACACCACCGACCACCTGATCGCGGACATGGAACGGCTGCGCGCGTTCCTCGGCGTCGACCGGTGGCTGCTGTTCGGCGCGTCCTGGGGTTCGGTGCTCGGCCTGACCTACGCGGTCCGCCACCCGGAGCGGGTGTCCGAGATCGTGATGGCGGGCGTGGCGACCGGCCGGCAGGAGGAGGTGGACCTGCTGGTGACCGGACTGGGGGCGATGTTCCCGCAGGCCCACGCCCGCTTCCGCGCCTTCGCCGGCGACCCGGACGACCTGTGCGCCGCCTACGCGAAGCTCCTGCACGACCCGGCGGTGCAGCAACAGGCCGCCGACGAGTGGTGCGCGTGGGAGGACGCGATGCTCCCGTTGACGCCCAACGACCCGCGCATGGACCCGCCGGAGTACCGGCTCGCGTTCGCGCGCCTGGTCACGCACTACTGGTCGAACGGCTCGTTCCTCCCCGACGGGTACGTGCTGGCCAACGCCGACCGCCTGGCCGGCATCCCGGGCGTGCTCGTGCAGGGCGAACTGGACCTGGGCAACCTGGTCGGCACGCCGTGGCTGCTCACCCGGGCGTGGCCGGACGCGGAACTCGTCCTGATCCGCGACACCGCGCACGGCGGTAGTGCCAGCATGGCGGAAGCCAGGGTCGCCGCCACCGACCGGTTCCGCTGACCCCTGGCCCGTTCCCGGCCGGAGGTGCCCGTGAAGCTGGACGACCACACGCGCCGAGCCGTCGACCTGGCGCGCGCTCTGGCCGCACAGCTGCGCCACCGCCGCGTCGGCACCGAGCACCTGCTGGTCGGGCTGGTGGAGGAGGACCTGGGCCTGGCCGCCCACGTCCTGACCTCCGCCGGCCTGACCACCTCGTCCTGCGTCGACCACCTGGTGGCGGCGGCCGGCCGGGGCGGGGAGCCGACCCCGGGCGACCCGCCCTTCACCGAACGGGCCGACCGCGCGGTGGAGCGGGCCGGGCGGCACGCCGTCGCCCTCGGCCGCCGCCGGACCGGCACCGAACACCTGCTGATCGCCCTGCTCGACCAACCGGACTGCGGCGCGGTCGCACTGCTGTCCCGCGCCCGCGTCCCGGTGGAGGACCTGCGCGGCCGCCTCCAGGCCGCGCTGCACGGCCTGGTCCTCCCGCCCCGCACCCGGCCCGCCGTCTACCTCAGCTACGCGCGGCCCGAGGACCTGCACCTGGCCGGACGCCTGACCGACCACCTGGCGGAGCACGACGTCGAGGTGGTCGGCGCGGTGCACCAGGCCGACCACCTGCTCGTCCTCGTCAGTCCACAGTGGACGTTACGGGCGCCGATGCCGGCCGAGTTCGACTCGGCGCTGCGCCACTACGTCCGCGTCGTGCCGGTGCTGGTGGACGACGCCCCGATGCCGGACGTGGAACCGTTGAACCTGCCCACGTTCCGCCAGGTGCTCGAACTGCGCCACGAGTCGTTCCGCCGGGACGTCCAACGCCTGGTGGAGGCGCTCTAGACCGCCGGCGACCAGCCCGGCATCGGGTGGGCCGCCATCAACTCGGCCACCTCGGCGGCGATCCGGTCCAGCGTCGCCTCGTCGCCCGCCGCCCGCACGGCCGCGTCGATCCACGCCGCGACCTGCGGCATGTGGTCCGGCCCCAGCCCGCGGGTGGTGATCGCGGCGGTGCCCAGCCGCACGCCCGACGGGTCGAACGGCTTGCGCGGGTCGAACGGCACGGTGTTGTAGTTGGCCTCGATGCCCGCCCGGTCCAACGCCTTGGCCGCCGGCTTGCCGCCGATGGCCCGGTTGGTCAGGTCCACCAGGACCAGGTGGTTGTCCGTGCCGCCGGAGACCAGGTCGAACCCGCGCTGGAGCAGGGCCGACGCCAGCGCCTTGGCGTTGGCGACGACGTTGTGCGCGTACGTGCCGAACTCGGGCGTCGCCGCCTCCCCCAGCGCCACCGCGATCGCCGCGGTCGTGTGGTTGTGCGGACCGCCCTGCAGGCCGGGGAACACGGCCTTGTTCACGGCCTTGGCGTGCTCGGCGTCGGACAGGACCATCGCGCCGCGCGGACCGCGCAGGGTCTTGTGCGTGGTCGTCGTGATCACCTGGGCGTGGCCGACCGGTGACGGGTGGGCGCCGCCGGCGATCAGGCCCGCGATGTGCGCGATGTCGGCGACCAGCACCGCGCCCACCTCGCGGGCGATCTCCGCGAACGCCGGGAAGTCGATGGTGCGCGGGATGGCCGTGCCGCCGCAGAAGATCACCTTCGGGCGCTCCCTGCGCGCCAGGTCGCGGGCCTCGTCCAAGTCCACCCGGCCCGTCTCCTTGCGCACGCCGTACTGCACGCTGCGGAACCACTTGCCGGTCGCGGACACGCCCCAGCCGTGGGTCAGGTGCCCGCCGGACGGCAGCGCCAGGCCCATCACGGTGTCGCCGGGCTCCAGGAACGCCAGGTAGACGGCCAGGTTCGCGGGCGAGCCGGAGTAGGGCTGGACGTTGGCGTGCTCGACGCCGAAGACCGCCTTGGCGCGCTCGACGGCCAGCGTCTCCACCGGGTCCACGACCTGCTGGCCCTCGTAGTAGCGCCGGCCGGCGTAGCCCTCGGAGTACTTGTTGGTCAGCACCGTCCCGGTGGCCTCCAGGACCGCCCGGGACACGTAGTTCTCCGACGCGATCAGCCGGATCTTCTCGAACTGGCGACGCGCCTCGGCCTGCACCAGGCGGGCGACCTCGGGGTCGGCCTGGGTCAGCGCGGGGATGGCGGGTTCGTGCACGACAGCCTCCAGCGACTGCCGGGCACCCAGGCGCGCGGTGCTCTCTCGGCTCTTCGCTCCCCGGTGGTCGATCCCACCCTCGGCACGCCAGTCGCGAACGCTGTTCATCCTAGCGCCGCCTGTTAGGGGTATTGCCGGGCGTGTAGGCGTGATTACATACTGCGTCGGAAATGTTCTAACAGAAAACGTACCACGTCAGAGTTTTTCCCTGCCCCTCCGAAAGGAGCTGACGTGCTCGATCGACGCACGTTCGTGCTCGGCGCCGCCGTGACGGCCGTGGCCGCCACGTCCGTCGGGACCGCCCACGCCGCCGCCCCGCCGGCGCACGCCACCGGGGCCGCCTCGCTGGGCGGAACGCCCGTGACCCTCGCACGCATCGACGGCCGCTGGGCCCTGCTCGGCGACAACGGTTCGGTGCGCACCACCACCGGCCTGGACAACGCCGACCTGGTGGACCTGTCCGACGACGGCACGCGGCTGGTCGCCGCCGGGTCGCTGGCCGGTGACCCGGTCGCCGCGCTGTGGACCTCCACCGACGGCGTGACCTGGCACGAAGCCCGCCGCCTGCACGGGACGCGGTCGGAGTTCACCGCCGTGACCGGGACCCTGGCGCTCGGGTCGGTGGTGCGCCACGAGCGCGCCGCCGAGGTCCGGGTGGCCGTTCGGCGCACGGCTTCGGGCTGGACCACCACGCCGGTGCGCGGCCTGGCCGACGGCCTGCTCGCCTCCGCGCTCGCCACGACGCCCGGCGGGTTCGTGTGCGCGTCGGTGGACTCCGCCGGCACCCGCGTGCACACCTCGGCCGACGGGGTGGCGTGGAGCGAGCTGCCGCGGGTCGAGGGCGTCGCCGTGCGCGGCCTGGTGGCCACCTCCGGTGTCGTGCGGTGGTTCGGCAACGAGATCGCCGGTTCCACGCCGCTGACCGGCGTGGTCGGCGGGTCCCCGTCCCCGGCGGCGGTGCCCGCCGACGCCAAGGCCCTCGGCGTGACCGGCACGCGCTCCGCGTGGCTGTCCGGCGGCCGACTCCTGACCACCGCGATCTGAGGGAGCCCACTGGTGATCACGTTCAGCCGGATCGACGGCACCCCGGTCTACTACTGGCGCTCCGACCGCGGCAACACGACGTTGCGCAACTGGCAGGCCACGCAGGGGTTCTACGACAGCCTGGTGCTGTGGATCCGCGACCTGCGGTCGCTGTCCTCGGCCTACGGCAGCATCACCTACCTGGTGTCGGCCGGGTTCTACGTGAACAAGCCGGGCCAGCACGGCGCGGGCACGGCCATGGACCTGGACTACGTGCGGTGGTCGGGCGGCCAGGTCTCGTCCCCGCTGGACCACCACCACTCGTCCACCACGCTGGCCACCCGCCGGCGTTACCTGGCGGTGGACGCGGTGTGCCGCAGGCGGTTCCGCTACGCCCTGGACGGCTGGTACAACGCCGACCACGCCGACCACATCCACTCCGACTTCGGCGGCCTGCCGGTGCGCTGCGTGAAGAGCTCGGAGTCGGACACCAAGTTCGTGCAGGCGCTGTGCAACAACTTCATGAGCTCGGGCCTGGTGGTGGACGGCATCTGGGGCACCAACACCCAGAACGCCTTCAACACCGCCAAGTCCCGCCTGGGCATCACGGGCGACCCGCACACGACCACGTCGGTCTGGCAAGCCTTCCTCTCCGCCGCCGCCCGCAAGGGCTTCGCGAACCAGCCGTTCTAGGCGACGGCGTGGACGAGCCGGGCCACCCCCGGCTCGTCCACCCGCGGCGGGCACGGGCCGCCGGTCCGCCGGGGACGGTGGTCCGCCTTGTCGGCTTCCTGCCGGCACCCGGGCCGCCCGGCTGGTGGACTCGGGGCCATGCCGGTCCCGAGCACAACCCCTGTCGGTCAGTGGAAGCGTTGGTGCGCGGTCGTTTCCGTCGCCACGGGGATCTTCGCCATCGTCACCACCGAGATCCTGCCGATCGGTCTGCTGACCTTGATCGGGGGCAGCTTCGCGGTCTCGGACGGCACCGCGGGGCTGCTGATGACCATGCCCGGCTTCCTCGCCGCCGTGGCCGCGCCCGTGGTCACCGTCGTCACCGCGCGCGTCGACCGGCGGATCATGTTGTGCGCCTTCACGGCCCTGCTCACCCTGGCCAACGTCGTCACGGCGCTGGCCCCCGACTACCGGGTGCTGCTGGTCGCGCGGGTGGTCGTCGGGGTGGTCATCGGCGGGTTCTGGTCCATCGGGGCCGGGCTGGGGGCTCGGCTGGTGCCCGGGTCCGGTCCCCGGGCCACCGCGGTCGTCTTCTCCGCCGTGCCGCTGGGTTCGGTGCTCGGGGTGCCCGCGGGCACGCTGCTCGGCGAGTTGGCCGGGTGGCGGGTCGCGTTCGCGGTCGTGGCGGTGTTGTCGGCCGTCGTCCTGGTCGCGTTGCCGGTGGTGCTGCCGCCGCTGCCGCCGGTCCGGGCCACGGACCTGCGTGTGCTCCGGACGTCCTTGCGCACCCGCGGCACCCGCGCGGCGTTGCTGGTGACCTTCCTGGTGGTGCTGGCCCACTTCGGCGCCTACACGTACGTGAGGCCGTTCCTGGAGCAGGTCACCGGTCTGAGCGGGACGGCGGTCACCGCGGTGCTGCTGCTCTACGGCACGGCCGGCGTGGTCGGCAACTTCCTCGTCGGCAGGCACGGGTTCGGCCCGGCCGCCGGCCTGCTCGCCGCCGCCACCGCGCTGCTGCCCTTCCTGGGTCGGTGGGACGCGGGAGCGGTGGTGCTGCTCGTCGTCTGGGGCTTGGCCTACGGAGCGGTGCCCGTGTGCTCGCAGGCGCTGTTCACCACAGCGGTCCCGGACGCGCCCGAAGCCGCTTCCGTCCTGTTCACCGCGTCCTTCCAAGCCACCATCGGGGTCGGCGCGCTGGCCGGCGGAGCAGTGCTCGACCACGCCTCGCCGTCCGTCGTGATGCTGCTCGGTGGTGGGGTCGCGGCGCTGGCCGTGGTGGCGATCAAGAAGACAGCTCGTCGGTGAGCAGCGCGGTTCACAGGGGCACGTTGCCGTGCTTGCGCGCGGGTGTGCGGCGGCGTTTGTCGCGCAGCATGGCCAAGCCGCGCAGCACGGCGGCCCGCGTCTGGGCCGGGTCGATCACGTCGTCCACCAGGCCGCGTTCGGCCGCGTAGTACGGGTGCACCAACTCCTCCGCGTACTCCACCATCAACGCGGCCCGCAACGCGTCCGGGTCTGCGGAAGCGGCCAACTCCTTGCGGTGGACGACGTTCACCGCCGCCTCCGCCCCCATCACCGCGATCTCGTTGGTGGGCCAGGCCAGCGACAGGTCGCAGCCGATCGACCGCGAGTCCATCACGATGTACGCGCCGCCGTAGGCCTTGCGGAGGATGACCTGCACGCGCGGCACGGACGCCTCGCAGTACGCGTACAACAACTTCGCGCCGTGCCGGATCGCCCCGCCGTACTCCTGGTCCGTCCCTGGCAGGAACCCCGGGACGTCCACCAGCGTCACCAACGGGATGTTGAACGCGTCGCAGAACCGCACGAACCGGGCCGCCTTCTGCGACGCCGCCGTGTCCAGCACCCCGGCCAGCACCAGCGGCTGGTTGCCGACCACGCCGACGACCTCGCCGCCCATCCGCGCCAGCGCGCACACGACGTTGCCCGCCCACCCCTCGTGGACCTCCAGGAACTCCCCGTCGTCCACGACCTCCGCGACCACGCCCCGGATGTCGTAGGGCTGGTTCGGCTCGACCGGGACCAGGTCCGGCAACGCCGGCCGCAGGTCGTCACCGGAGGAGACACCGAACGCGGGCGGCGGCTCCATGTTGTTGGCGGGCAACAGGGACAGCAGGTAGCGGACGTCGGCCAGGCAGCTCTCCTCGTCGTCGTGCACGAAGGACGCCACCCCGGACAACGACCCGTGCACGTCCGCGCCGCCGAGCTGGTTGTGCGTCACGCGCTCACCGCTCACGGCGGCCACCACGTCCGGTCCGGTCAGGTACATCTGCGCGGTGTCGCGCACCATGAACGTGAAGTCCGCCAACGCCGGCGAGTACGCCGCACCGCCCGCGCACGGCCCCAGCACGACGGCGATCTGCGGCACGATCCCGGACGCCTCGACCTGCCGGCGGAAGATCCCGCCGTAGCCGTGCAGCGCCAGGACGCCTTCCTGGATGCGCGCGCCGCCGCTGTCGTTGACCGAGACGATCGGTGAGCCGGTGGCCAGCGCCAGGTCCATGACCTTGTGGATCTTCTCCGCGTGCGCCGCGCCCAGCGAACCGCCCGAGATGGTGAAGTCCTGCGCGTAGACGAAGATTCGCCGCCCGTCGACCGTGCCGGACCCCGCCACGACACCGTCGGTGTGCGCGCCCGTGGTGCCCCGCCGGAACATCTCGACCTCGACGAACGACCCCTCGTCCAGCAGCAGCTCCAGCCGTTCGCGCGCGGTCCGCTTGCCGAGCTTGCGCCGGCGCCGCACGGAGTCCTGGTTGCCCAGCGCCACGCGGGAGGTCAGCTCGTCGCGCCGGTCCCGCAGCGACCGCATCGACCGCGGCGGCGGGGTCGGCCGGACGGCGGGCCGGAAGTCCATTTCGGAGATGCTCATTCGACGCCTTTCGCTCCGCGGGCCACTCCACCCTGCATCGCGTCCGCGGAGCGGGAAAACCCCTACCCACCCCCACTCCGGGCGGCCGGGGACCCGTGCCGACCCCGGCCTACCGGGTGAACCGCCCGGTCGCCCACGCCCGGTCGCCCGGTTCGGCCACGACCTCCACGCGGCGACCGTCCACGTGCAGCTCGACCGGTTCGACCAGGCCCTCCTCGACCGCCGCCGTCCACGCGCGGTGCGGGCCGACGCCCCACGGGTACCAGGGGATCACGTCGTCCACCACGACCAGCGCGCCCGGCCGGGCCAGGCGGCGGGCGTTGACCAGGTCGGCGTAGGCGATCTCGAAGGTGTGCCCGCCGTCGACGAACACCAGGTCCGGCCGCGCCCCGCCGTACGCGGGCACGGTGGCGGTCGAGTCGCCGACGACCAGCTCGTGCCGCCCGGGGTAGCGGACGTCCACGAACTCCTTGGCCAGCGCGACCGACCGCCGCTGGTCCAGCTCGAAGGACACCACCCGCGCCTCCGGCGAGCTCTCCAGGAACGCGATCGCGGAGAACCCGATGTTGAACCCGATCTCGGCGACGGTCCGCGCGCCGGCGGTGCGGGCGAGATCGGCCAGGTACTCGACCTCGGCCAGGCTCGCGAACCCCTCGGTGATCGGCGCGCCCCCGTCGCGCACGTGGCCGTAGACGTCCCACAGGAGCTGTTCGAGCGCGCTGGTCCGCTGCACGGGCGTCTCGCTTTCGTCGCCGGGGACCGCAGCTTGGGCGACCGGTCCGAACGGCGGCAAGGGCGCGCGCGGATTTCCGCCCGACCGGCCAAACGAGACCGCCGAACCTCGCGCCACGATGAATAGTTGACACTAACTAGTCGAAGCTGGATAGTTGGTCCTGACTACAGGAGGACGGATGGCGAGCAAGCGCAAGGTCGGCAACCTGCTGGCCCTGGCGGTGCTGAGCTACCTGGTCAGGCAGCCCGCGCACCCCTACGAGCTGAGCCGCATGCTGCGCGAGCACGGGGACGACCGCAGCATCAAGTTCACCCACGGCTCGCTCTACATGGTCGTCGGGCAGCTGGAGAAGGCCGGGTTCATCGCCCCGCGGGAGACCGTCCGGGACGGCCAGCGCCCCGAGCGCACCGTCTACGCGCTGACCCCCGAGGGGCGGGCCGAGCTGCGCGACTGGATGCGGGACCTGGTGGCCGAGCCGCGGCACGAGTACCCGCACTTCGTCGCCGCCCTGTCGCTGATCGGGGCGCTGCCGCCGGACGAGGTCGTGCCGCTGCTGCGCGACCGGCTCGCGCGGCTGGCCGAGCAGCGGGCGGAGATCCGCGCGCTGGTCGACGGGGCCGCCGGCGTGCACCCGCTCTTCCTGGTCGAGGAGGAGTACCGGATCGCCCTGCTGGACGCCGAGGTGGCGTTCGTCGAGGGCTTCATCGACCGGATCGAGGACCCGGAGACCGGCTGGGGACCCGCGTGGGCCGGTTTCCACCAGAACCTGGAGGGGACATGAACGTGCTGGTGGTGGGCGGCGGCATCGGCGGCCCGGTGGCCGCGTTGGCGCTGCGGCGGGCGGGCTTCGAGGCGACCGTCCACGAGGCGTACCCGCGCACAGCGGAGGGGGTCGGCGGCGGCCTGGGCATCGCGCCCAACGGGTTGCAGGCGTTGAGCGTGGTCGGGCTGGACGACGCGGTGCGGGCGATCGGCACGCCCATCACGTCCATGGCCATGCAGAGCTGGACGGGCAAGGTCCTGGGCGCGTTCGCCAGCGACCCGCCGCAGCTCATGGTGTGGCGCGAGGAGCTGTACCGGGTGCTGCGCGAGGAGGCGCTGGCGCGCGGCGTGGAGTTCGTGCTGGGCAAGCGGCTGGTGGACGCGTCCTCCTCCGACGACGGGGTGGTGGCGCGGTTCGCGGACGGGTCGACGGCGCGCGGTGACCTGCTGGTCGGCGCGGACGGCATCCGGTCCACCGTGCGCGGGGTGATCGACCCGGCCGCGCCGCGCCCCCGCTACGTCGGGCTGCTCGGGTTCGGGGCGCGGGTGGCCGACACCGGGCTGCCGTCCACCGACGGGCGGATGTACCTGGCGTTCGGGAAGCGGGCGTTCTTCGGCTACCAGGTCATGGACGACTCGTCCGGCGGGTGGTTCGTGAACCTGCCGAGCAGGACGCCCATGACGGTCGCCGAGGCCCGCGCGGTGGGCGCCGCCGAGTGGCTGCGGCGGTTCCGGGAGGTCTTCGCCGACGACCGGGTGCCGGCGCTGCCGATGCTGGCGCGGACCGCGCCGGAGGACCTGGTGATCACCGGGCCGTTGGAGGACATCCGGTCCGTGCCGACGTGGAGCCGGGGCCGGATGGTGCTGATCGGCGACGCGGCGCACGCCACGTCCCCCAGTTCCGGGCAGGGGGCGTCGCTGGCGTTCGAGAGCGCCGTGGAACTGGCGCGGTGCCTGCGCGACCTGCCACACCCGGAGGCGTTCGCGGCCTACGAGCGGCTGCGGCGGGACCGCGTGGAACGCATCATCGCCATGGCCGCCCGGACCAACCAGGACAAGGCGGCCGGGCCGGTGGCGCGGGTGCTGCGCGACCTGATCATGCCGGTGGCGGTGAAGTTCGCGAAGCCGTCCAGGTT
Organism: Saccharothrix sp. NPDC042600; assembly: GCF_040647305.1. Taxonomy (NCBI): domain Bacteria; kingdom Bacillati; phylum Actinomycetota; class Actinomycetes; order Pseudonocardiales; family Pseudonocardiaceae; genus Saccharothrix; species Saccharothrix sp. NPDC042600. The sequence goes on from NZ_JBEZBW010000098.1 coordinate 14,470, forward strand.
CACCTGGCAGTTCGATCACCGGATCGAGTGGGACGAGCCGCTGACGACCGCATAGGAAGTGCGCGGGCGACGCGCGGGTACCGGGTCATGCGCGGGTGGCGTGGCGTCCGGTTACGCGGTCACCCTGTCGGTGCTGGTGTGAGCGCTGCGCGTGGTCGTGCGGGTGCGGGAGGCGAGGCCGACGAGGCTGCGCCGGTCGTGCCGCAGCCGGGCGGCGACCCCGACGACGGCGGCCAGGAGGACGACGAGGTCAGCGCGGTCGAACGCCAGGAGCACCAGCACCGGCAGCCACCACACCGCGAACCGCCGCAGGACGGCCGTGCGGTCGCCCTCCACGGCCAGGTGGAAGGCGATCTGGCCCGGGGTCGCGCGGTCGGCGCGGGCGAGCGGGACGGCGAGCGTGCACACGCCCACCACGAACACGACCACCACCATGCCGAACCATCGGCTCGTGGCGACGTCCAACGAGCCCGCCAGCCCGACCGTGACCCGGATCGCGCCCTGCACCAGCCAGATGACGAGCAGGTCGCCGGCGAACGCGCACCCGCGCCGGGCCAGGCCGGGCGGGTCGAGGTCGGGCACGGGGTCGGGCACGGCCCTCGGCAGGGCCCGGTGGACCGCGTGGGCGACCAGCCAGCCGACGACGGTGCCGGCGGTGTTGGTCATCAGGTCGTCCACGTCGGCCAGGCGGTAGGGGCACGGGTAGAGGCCCAGGACGGCCGTGCCCTGGACGGTCTCGACGGCCAGGGAGGTGGCCAGGCCGATCAGGGTGGCGGCGGCGAGGCCCCGGGCGAAGCGGTAGCGCAGGAGGAAGCCGAGGGGCACGAAGAGGACGACGTTGAGCAGCACCTGGGCGAGGGCGGCGCGGCCGTCGCGGGCGATGTCGTCCAGGGATTCGAACGGCGTGGTCTGCCAGTAGTCGTGGAGGGCGCGGTCGCCGCAGAAGTCCGGGGTCACGGTGGGCAGCGGGAACAACGTGAACGCGACCAGGCCGCAGCCGTAGAGGATCCCGGCGGCGGCCACGAACGCCGACCAGCCGCGCAGGCGGCCGACGCGCCGGTACTGCCAGGCGACCCAGGGCAACGCGACCAGGGGCACGACCAGGGCGAACAGCAGAACCGCGATGATCGACTCGCTGACCCTGACCGACAAGCCGCACCCTCCCGCCTCGCGCCTCGCGCCTCGCGCCGCGCGCCACGCGCCACGCGCCACGCGCCACGCGCCACGCGCCACGCGCCACGCGCCACGCGCCACGCGCCACGCGCCCGAACGTCACCACAGCCCCACGACCCCCGCAACCGGAAACAACCGCCCGCCACGACCGGGCGAACCGCCTCCCGCGAGCCGCGCGCTGTCCTACCATCCGCGCGTGATGCGCCGCAGCGACACCGACTTACCCGCCCTCCCGCGACCCGCCGCCGGCACGCGAACCCGGCAGGGGGTGGTGACGCTGACGGCTGCGGTCCTCGCCCTCACCGCCTGCACCACCGCCCCGCCCGCACCGCCACCGCCCTCCCCCACCGTGCGAGCCGGGTGGACGGAACTGCCGCTACCCCAACGCACCGAGGTGAACCTCCCCGACCTCGCCCCCGAGTCGCCCCGCGACTTCACCGACGGCGACGTGTGCGCGCTGCTCACCGAGCCGGAGATCGTCACCACCACCAGCACGCCCTACGCGCGGACCGTCGAGTCGCAGCCGGGGCAGCGGTGCGTCTGGCAGGTCGGCGACACCCTGGACGAGCGGGGCGGACCCGTCGACACGCTGATCGTGCAGGTCGGCGGCACGGACTCGTGGCTCGGCTCGGAACAGGGCGTGATCGCGGGCCACCCCGCCCGCCGCCGCGGGTGGGACGGGCAGTGCCTGCTCCGCGCCGCGCTGCGCAAGCCCGTGGACGAGACCGACAAGCGCGCCGTGCTGACCCTCATGTTCCGCCCCGGGAACCCGACCGCCAACGCGTGCGCGAGCACCCAGTTCCTCGCCCAACTGGTCCTGACCCGCCTGCCCGCCGCGCGCTAGGGGTGCATCCGCGCGCCCTTGAGCACCTTGTCGACCACGTTCCGCCCCGCGTGCACGGCCAGGCCCACCAGGTCCAACTGGTCGCGCGGCACGGCCCGGACCGCCGCCCGGTTGTCCCGGTCGTTGCCGGTGCCGAACAGGTCCGAGGTGAACACGGCGACCGGCAGCTCCCGCCCCACCGCCCGCGCGTGGGCGGCGGTCAGGACTTCCTTGCCGCCCGCGAAGACCAGCACCGGCTGGCCGAACATCGCGAGGTAGGGGGTGCCGTCGGCGTCGGCGTAGGGCTCGCCGATCAGGTCGGGCCGGGCGGCGGCGAGCGCGCCGGACAGGAAGGCGCAGACGTTCAGGGCCTGCCACGGCTGGAGGTCGTCGCGCAGCAGGACGGCGATCTTGGTGTCGAACCGGGGAGCTTCCACGCCGCCGAGCCTCGCCCGCGGCCCGCCGCCCGGTCTTGTACGTCCTTGACCCGCGTACGGTGGGGGCCGTGTCGGCGAACCCGGAGGTCACGGCGTGGCGGCCACCCGTGGCGGGCCTGGCCGAGGTCTTCCACGCCCACTTCCTCGACCACGCGTACCCCATGCACACCCACGACGCGTGGACGCTGCTCCTGATCGACGACGGCGCGGTCCGCTTCGCCCTGGACCGCCAGGAGCACGGCGCGATCCGCCCCCTGGTGACCCTGCTCCCGCCGCACGTACCCCACGACGGCCGGTCGGCGACCCCGCACGGCTTCCGCAAGCGGGTGCTCTACCTCGACACCACGGTCCTGGACGTGGCCCTGGCCGGCCGGGCCGCGGACCACCCGGCCCTGCCCGACCCCCTCCTGCGCCACCGCGTCCACCAGCTGCACGACACCCTGACCCGCCGGACCGAGCCGCTGGAGGCCGAGTCCCGCCTGAGCCTGATCACGACCCGCCTGGCCCACCACCTGAGCCGGACCGAGCCCGTCACCCGCCGCGACCGCCCGCTGGCCAGGCGCCTGCGCGAGCTGCTCGACGCGAACGTCCGACCAGGACTGCCGTTGGCCACCGCCGCCGCGGTGCTCGGCGCGAACCCGGCCCACCTGGTCCGGACGTTCAGCCGCGAGTACGGGATCGCGCCGCACCGGTACCTGACCGGCCGCCGGGTGGACTTGGCGCGCCGCCTGCTCCTGGCGGGCGTGCCGGCGGCGGAGGCGGCCACGGCGGCGGGCTTCTACGACCAACCGCACCTGACCCGCCACTTCAAGCGCCTGGTCGGCGTCCCGCCGGGCCGGTTCGCCCGCTGAGCGCGGGCCGCCCGGGAGGGGTCCCGAGCGGCCCGCGCCGGATCAGCGGACGCGCAGGTTGCGGGTCGCGGCTTCCGCCTGCCGGGTCTTGATGCGGTGGCCCGGCATGATGAGGTCCGGGTTGGTCAGGTGGCTCGGGTTGAGCGCCACCAGCGCCTCCCAACCCCCCTTGACGCCCTCGCGCTCGGCGATCGCCGCGAGCGTGTCGCCCGCCTTGATCGTGTAGTCGCCCGCGGGGTTGTCCGTGGACGGTGGTCGGGCCGGCGCCGCGGGTGCGGCGGGCACGGTGCGGACGGCGCCCTGGCGGTTGCCGGTCCGCGGTGGTGTCGTGCGGACCGGGGCGGACCGGCGGCCGGCGCAGGTGGGCCACGCGCCCGCCCCCTGGGTGCGGAGGACGTTCTCCGCGACGCGGATCTGCTCTTCACGAGTGGCGTTGTGCGGCATGCCGGTGCCGCCGTTGGCCGCCCACGTGCCCGGGGTGAACTGGAGACCGCCGTAGTACCCGTTGCCGGTGTTGATCGACCAGTTGCCGCCGGACTCGCAGCGCGCCACGGCGTCCCAGTCCAGACCGGGGTTCGCCGCCGCGACGCCGCCGCCCAGCCCGATCAGGCAGGCGGTGGCGGCGGTCAGCAGCGCTGCCCGGCCGAAGTGGTGGGTCGTGCCGCTCCCGTAAGTGCTCGCGTGATCAGACATGAACGTCGCCGCACCGCTGCGCCGCACCGGCGCGTCCACAGAGGACGCCCGACCCTCCGTCCCACGGCTCGACCTTCCGTGAGGGAACTCGTCTCCGGGTGGCGCGGTGGACGGAGCGTGGCGCCCGGCCGCCCGGTCGTACCCGTGCCCGGTCTCGGACCGGTCACGAGCGGACCATAGGAACAGGCGGCCGGAACGGCTCGGCGAGACCGGCGTCACAAGCCTCACCACGCGTCAAGTCCACTCGAAACGGTGATCTCCAGCGGTAACGCGTTAATCCGGTCGGGAAATGCGTGACGGCCACCAGATCCGCGCGCCGAGGTCCACCGCGAGCGCCGGCACCAGCAGCGACCGCACGATGATCGTGTCCAGCAACACCCCGAACGCCACGATGAACGCGATCTGGGCCAGGAACAGGATCGGCAGCACCGCCAGCGCCGCGAACGTCGCCGCCAGCACGACACCCGCCGAGGTGATCACCCCGCCGGTGATGGTCAGCCCGCGCAACACGCCCTCCCGCGCGGATCCCAGCGCCCGCGTCTCCTCGCGCACCCGGGTCATCAGGAAGATGTTGTAGTCGATGCCCAGCGCCACCAGGAAGACGAACCCGAACAACGGCACCACCGGGTCCGCGCCGGGGAAGTCGAACAAACCGTTGAACACCAACGCCGACACGCCCATCGTCGCGCCGAAGGACAGCACGACGGTGGCGATGAGCAGCAACGGCGCCAACAACGACCGCAGCAGCAGCGCCAACACCAGGAAGATCACCAGCAGCACGATCGGGATGATGACCAGCCGGTCCCGCTCGGACGTGTCCCGGGTGTCGAGCTGGGTCGCGGTCGGCCCACCGACCTTCGCCTCGGCGGACGGCACCTCCCGCACGGCCGTGCGCAACCGTTGCACGGTTTCCAGCGCCGCCTCGGAGTCGGCGGGGTCCTTCAACACCACGTCCAGCCGCACCAGCCCGTCGGCCTCACCCCGACGCTCCACAGTGGACACACCGGCCACCTTCGCCGCGGCGGCGACCTCGGCGGCGGAATCGGCCTTGGCCACCACGATCGCGGGCGACCCGCTGCCGCCCGGGAAGTGCCGCGACAGCACCTCCTGGCCCGCCACGGACTCCACGTCGGTGAGGAACACGTCCGACTGCGCCGTGCCGGACGCCTTGAGCTGCGGCACGAACGCCACCCCGGCCAGCAGGACCAGCGTGGTGACCACCCACGTCACCCGCGGCCGGGCGCCGACCAGGCGCGCCACCCGCGCCCACACCCCGCCCGCCTCGGGGTGCGGCGAGCCCAGCACCGGGCGGCGCGGCCAGAACGCCGCGCGGCCCAGCAGCACCAGCACCGCGGGCAGGAACGTCACCGACGCCAGCAGCGCCGCGCCGATGCCGATGGCCGCCACCGGCCCCAACCCCTTGTTGGAGTTGAGGTCGCTGAACAGCAGGCACAGCACGCCGAGCACGACGGTGCCCGCGGAGGCCGCGATCGGCTCGATCGTCGCCCGCCACGCCGTCCGCATGGCCGCGAACCGGTCCTCGGTGTCGCGCAGCTCCTCGCGGTAGCGGGAGACCAGCAGCAACGCGTAGTCCGTGGCCGCGCCGAACACCAGGATGAACAGGATGCCCTGGCTCTGGCCGTTGAGGTCGAGGACGTCGTTGTCGGCCAACAGGTACACGGCCAGGCTCGCGACGCCGAGCGCCATCACGCCGGACACCAGCACGACCAGCGGCAGCAGCGGGCTCCGGTAGACCAGCACGAGGATCGCCGCGACGACGGCCCCGGCGACCAGCAGCAGCAACCCGTCGATGCCGCCGAAGGCCTCCTTGAGGTCGGCGATCTGCGCGGCCGGGCCGGTGAGCAGGACGGTCAGCCCGTCGGGCGGGTCGGCCAGCGCGGCCCGCAGGTCCGCGACGGCGTCGGCCGGCTCGGCGGCGTCGATCGCGACCACGACCTGGGCGGCCTGGTCGTCCTGGCGGGAGGGGAGGACCGGTGACGCCTTGCCCGGGTAGGCGATGCCGCCCAGGTAGGCGCGGTCGGCCTCCGTCATGCCGGACGGGCGTTCGGCCACCACAATGGCGGGCAGGCTCGTCTGGTCGCCGAACCGCTTGACCTGCTCGGCGACTTCGGTGGCCTCCGCGGAGGCGGGCAGGAACGCGGTGCTGTCGTTGACCGCGACCTCGCTCAACTTGCCGGTGAACGGGCCGGAGAACCCGCCCAGGGCGAGCCAGGCGACGGCGATCAGGGCGGGGACGACCCAACGGGCGCGCACGGGAGAATGACCTCCGGCAGTACTTGTGATTCGATCGTCGGATAGTTCGATGGTCGAAATAGTAACCGGAGGGCGGATGGCCGACAACACGACCCTGGTACGGCTCCTCAGGCAGCTCGTCGTCGAGTCGGACCACTTCGTCGGACTGTTCGGCGAGTGGCACGGCCTGCACCGCACCGACATGAACGCGCTGGTGCTGGTCATGGACGCCGACCGGCGCGGCACCCCGCTGTCGCCGAGCAGGCTGGCCGAGGCCATGCACCTGAGCGCGTCCGCGACCACCTCCGTCCTGGACCGCCTGGAGTCCTCCGGCCACGTCCAGCGCGCCCGCAGCACCACCGACCGGCGCAAGGTCGAACTGCGGGTCAACGACAAGGCCCTGGACCTGGGCCGCCGCTTCTTCGCCCCGCTCAGCGGCGCGTACACGGCGGCGTGGGAGTCGTTCAGCGACGAGGAGAAGGCCACCATCGCCCGCTTCCTGACCGCGAGCATCGACGCGACGGTGGCCGTGCGCGCGGACATCGCCGGCTCCCCCACCGACCGCTGAGCCACCGTCACGAGGTGTGGCGGTGACCTCACCCGGAGAATTCACCGGGCGGGGAAAAAGTGGTTACGATCGAACCGGTGAAGATCCTCTTTTCGAGCCTCGGCTCGCACGGTCACACCTATCCCTTACTACCGCTGGCGGTCGCGGCGCGCGAGCACGGCCACGACGTCACCTTCGCCACCACCGCGGCCTTCGCCGACACGATCACGCGGCTGGGCCTGGAGCACTTCGCCGCCGGCATGGAAATGCGGGAGGCGTTCGGCGAGGTGCTGGCGCAGCACGGGTCGCCGCAGGAAGCCGCCCAGGCCGCACCCCGGCTCATCGCCGAGGTGTTCGGCTCCACGCTGCCGCGCCGGTTCCACGCCGACCTCGCGCCGTTCGTCGAGCGGTGGCGGCCCGACCTCGTCGTGCACGAGCTGGCCAACCCCGGCGCGGGGCTGGCGGCCCGGACCGCGGGCGTCCCGGCGGTCTGCCACGGCTTCGGGCGGATGTGGGACTCCGACGAGCTGCCGTTCGTGCTCGACTCGCTGCACGGGTTCGCCGGCGAGCTGGGCGTCGAGGTCCCGGCCGACAACCCCATGCTGCTGGGCAACCCGTACCTCGACATCTGCCCGCCGTCGGTGCAGGACAAGGCGTTCCTCGCGGCGCACGACACGATCCCGCTGCGGCCGGTGCCGTTCGCGGAACCCGGTGAGCTGCCGGACTGGGTCGTGGCGCACGAGCGGCCGTTGGTGTACCTGACGCTGGGCACGGCGTTCGGCCACGCGGAGGTCCTGCGCGCCGCGATCGCGGGCCTGGCGGCGCTGGAGGGCACGCGGGTGCTCGTCGCGGCCGGGCCGACGGTCGAGGTGTCGGCGCTGGGCGACGTGCCGGACCACGTGACCGTGCTGCCGTGGGTACCGCAGGCGGAGCTGTTGCCGCACACGGACCTCGTGGTGCACCACGGCGGCAGCGGCACGACGCTGGGCTCCTTCGCCCACGGCGTGCCGCAGTTGGTGCTGCCGCAGGGCGCGGACCAGTTCAGCAACGCCGAGGTCGTGGCGGGGCACGGCCTGGGCGCGCAGCTGCTCGGCGACGCCGTGACCGCCGAGGCGGTGACCGAGCACGCCCGTGCGCTGCTGTCCGACCCGGCCGTCCGGGAGGCCGGGCGGGCGATCGCCGCCGAGGTCGCGGCGATGCCGTCGCCGGCGGAGGTGGCGGCGTCGCTTTCCGACCGGGTGCGTTGAGCCGGACCACGCGGCTCTTGGGGTGTTTCGTCTTCGCCGCGTGTTGAGTTGAGTGGACGCGGGCACGGATCTTCCGGCCCGCGTTCTTCTCGCTTACCTTGATCGACCGCTTGAGCCGTGCACCGACGCCGTGGGCCTCGCGCTGCTGCTGCGCTGACGGCGAACGCGCCTGACAGCACGCCGCTCCCGAGCGCACGATGTAATGAAGTAATCCCCGGGAGGGCCGCGTGGACGAGAGCCCGTTGGACGCCTACTCGCGGATCGTGGTGGCGGTCGCGCGGGACGTGACGCCGCACGTGGCCAGCGTGCGGATGCGCCGCGGCGCTGGGTCGGCCGTGGTGTTCACCGACGACGGGTTCCTGCTGACCAACGCGCACGTCGTGGGGGGCGGGCGGGACGGGACGGCGGTGTTCGCGGACGGCAGCGAGGCCCGGTTCGACGTGGTGGGGGCGGACCCGTTGTCGGACCTGGCGGTGCTGAAGGCCCCGGACGCGCCGGCGGCGGCGGTGTTCGGTGACGCGGACGCGTTGCGGGTGGGCCAGTTGGTGATCGCCGTGGGCAGCCCGCTGGGCCTGGCGGGTTCGGTGACGGCGGGCGTGGTGAGCGCGTTGGGCCGGGCGGTGCCGGTGAGCAGCGGCCGGGCCGGGCGCGTGATCGAGGACGTGATCCAGACCGACGCGGCCCTGAACCCGGGCAACTCCGGCGGCGCGCTGGCGAACTCGCGCGGCGAGGTGGTCGGCATCAACACCGCGTTGGCGGGCATCGGGTTGGGCCTGGCGATCCCCATGAACAGCACCACGCGACGCATCCTGTCGACGCTGATGGTCGAGGGCCGGGTGCGCCGGGCGTACCTGGGCGTGGTGGGCGTGCCCGCGCCCCTGCCCGACCCGGTGGCGGAGCGGACCGGGCAGAAGGCGGGCGTGCGCCTGGTGCAGGTCGTCCCCGGCGGCCCGGCCGACCGCGCGGGCCTGCACGACGGCGACCTGGTCCTGAGCGTGGCCCGCACGGAGGTCCGCGACGCGCAGGGCATCCAGCGGCAACTGTTCGCGGAGGCCATCGGCCTGCCGTTGCCGGTGACCGTCCTGCGCAACGGCGCGATGGTGGACGTGATCGCCACGCCCACCGAACTCACGGCCTAGGCTCGACGAACCGGCTCCGCGGGCCGCACCGTCCGCGGTCCGCGGGCTCTGCGGCCACCCGGACGGTGCGGTGCGCGGGCTCTGCGGCCACCCGGACGGTGCGGTGCGCGGAGCCGGGTTCGTCGCGTGGTGGTCAGAGCACCAGGTCGGTCAGCAGCACGAACACCAGGCCGGTCACCGAGATCACCGTCTCCATCAGCGACCACGTCTTCACGTTCTGCCCTACCGTCAGCCCGAAGTACCCCTTCACCAGCCAGAACCCGGCGTCGTTGACGTGCGAGAAGAACAGCGACCCCGCGCCGATGGCCAGCACCAGCAGGGACGTCTCCCCCGGGCTCAACGTCGTCACCAACGGCGCGAGGATGCCCGACGCCGTCACCGTCGCCACCGTCGCCGACCCCGTCGCCAGGCGGATCAGCACGGCCACCAACCACGCCAGCAGCAGCACGGACAGGCCGCTGCCCGCCACCCAGTCCGCGATCAGCTTTCCGATGCCGGTGTCGATCAGGGTCTGCTTGAACCCGCCGCCGGCGGCCACGATGAGCAGGATGCCCGCGATCGGCGGCAGGCCCGACTCGACCGACTTCGCGACCTCGCGCACCGACATCCGCGCGCCCCGGCCCAGCGTCACCATGGACACGACCACCGCGATCAGCAACGCGATCACGGGCGTGCCGAGGAAGTCGGCCACCGACCGGACCACGCTGCCCTTCACCAGGACGATGTCGGCCAGCGCCTTGCCCATCATCAGCACGACCGGCAGCAGGACCGTGGCCAGCGTGACGCCGAACCCGGGCTTGGGCCGGTCCGGGCGCTCGTCCGCCTCGAACAGCTCCGGCGCGGGCACGTCCACCCAGCGGGCGGCGTAGCGGGCGAACAGCGGGCCGGCGATGGCGACCGTGGGCAGCGCGATCAGGACGCCCAGGCCCAGGGTGATGCCGAGGTCGGCCTTCAGCGCGTTCACCGCGACCAGCGGGCCCGGGTGCGGCGGGACCAGGCCGTGCATCACCGACAGGCCGGCCAGGGCCGGGATCCCCAGGCGCGTCAACGACATCCCGGACCGCCGGGAGATCAGCAGGATCACCGGCATGATCAGCACCAGGCCGATCTCGAAGAACATCGGCAGGCCGATCAACGCGCCCACGACGGCCATCGCCCACGGCAGCGCCCGCCGCGACGACCGGCTGATGATGGCGTCCACGATCGCGTCCGCGCCGCCGGTGTCGGCCAGCAGCTTGCCGATCATGGCGCCCAGCGCGATGAGGGTGCCGACCCCGGCGGCCGTGTCGCCGAAGCCCTTGCCGAAGCTCGCCACCGCCTGCTCCAGCGGCAGGCCCGCGATCAGCGCCACCGCCAGCGACGAGATCGTCAGCCCGAGGAACGGGTTGAGCTTGAACCGGGTGATCAGCGCGACCAGCAGCGCGATGCCCACCAGGGCGGCGGGCACCAGCCGTCCGACGCTCAGGGCCTGCGCGGCCGGGGTCTGCGCGGCCAGGGCTTGCGCTGCGGCCAGGTGCTGAACGGCCAGGGTCTCCACGGCGGGGGTCATGTCGGCAGTCCTTCCGCGACGGCGAGGCAGGAGGTGACCAGGTCCTCGACCGGCCGGTCGAGGTCGAGCACGACGCCGGGCTCGTCGGCGTCGAGCGGTTCGAGGGCGGCGAACTGGGAGGCGACCAGGCTCACCGGCATGAAGTGGCCGGGCCGGGCGGCGACGCGGGCGCGCACCACGTCCGGGTCGCCCGCGAGGTGCACGAACACCGCGGGCGCGGCGGCGCGCAACCGGTCGCGGAACACCCGTTTCAACGCTGAGCAGGTGACCACGCCCCCGTCGGCGTGGTCGGCCAGCCACCCGGCGATGGCGGCCAGCCACGGGGCGCGGTCGGCGTCGTCCAGGGGCGTGCCGGCGGCCATCTTGGCGATGTTGGCGGGCGGGTGGAAGTCGTCGGCGTCGGCGAACGGCACGCCCAGGCGGCGAGCGAGCGCGGCGCCCAGGGTCGTCTTGCCCGACCCCGAGACGCCCATGACCACGATCGGCTGCGACACGCGGCCTCCCTTCGAGTTCGGTGCCGCACAGCCTGAACTATTCATCTGCTTTTTACAACGCCTCGGCCCTCAATGATCTGTTCTTTATCGTTCAGGTGCTCCTGACAGGCGCAATCGTGAGAGGATTCCGCGTCGTGGCGACCACGAAGCCGGGCCTGCACCAGACCGTCCTGGACGACCTGGGGCGGCTGATCACCTCCGGGGCCATCGCTTCCGGCGACGTGCTGCGCATCGACGAGCTGGCCGAGCGCAACGGCGTGTCCCGGCCGGTGATCCGCGAGGTGGTGCGGGTCCTGGAGTCGATGGGCGTGCTCACCACGCGCCGGCGGGTCGGCGTGACCGTGGCCGACCGGTCCGCGTGGAACGTGTTCGACCCGCGCATCATCCGGTGGCGGCTCGACGGCGCGGACCGCGAGGCGCAGCTGGAGTCGCTGGGCGAGCTGCGCGGCGGGGTCGAGCCGGTGGCGGCGGCGCTGGCGGCGGTGCGCGCGACGCCCGAGCAGTGCGGCGACATGACCCGCGCGGTGGTGGACATGGCCGTGCACGGCAAGGCGGGCAACCTGGCGGCCTACCTGGAGGCCGACCTGCTGTTCCACCGGACCCTGCTGGCGGCGTCGGGCAACGAGATGCTCGCCGCGCTCACCGACGTGGTCTCGGAGGTCCTCATCGGCCGCACCCACCACGGCCTGATGCCGGACCGCCCCAACCCGGCCGCGATCCGCCTGCACGCCGACGTGGCGCAGGCCGTGCAGTCCGGCGACCCGGCCGCCGCCGAGCAGGCGATGCGCGACATCATCGCCGAGGCGTCCCACGCCCTGCGCGGGGCGTGACGCCGGGGCGGCGTGTCGATGGCCGGCCGTGTGTCGGCGGGGGCCGTGGCCGGCGGCGGCCGTGGTCGGCGGCGGCCGTGGTCTGGTCGGCGGGGGCCGCGTAACGGTCGGCGAGATCGGCGCGACCCTGCGGTATGCGCATCCTGTTCGCCACCACGGCGAACATCGGCCACTTCGGACCGATGACGCCGTTCGCCCGAGCCTGTGCCGCCGCCGGGCACGAGGTCCGGGTCGCCGCCCCCGCGTCGTTCGCCTCGACCGTCTCCCGCGCGGGCCTGCCGCACGCGCCGCTCGCCGAACCCGCTCCCGGCGAGCACGGACCGATCTTCGCGCGGCTGCCCGGCCTGCCGCGCCTGGAGGCCGACCGGGTCGTCATCAACGAGGTCTTCGCGGGCATCGACGCCCGCGCCGCCCTGCCCACCATGCGGGCCCTGGTCGAGGAGTTCCGGCCGGACCTGGTGGTGCGGGAGTTCGCCGAGTTCGCGTCGTTCGCGGTCGCGACCGGGGCGGGCGTGCCGCACGTCGAGGTCGCGATCGGGTTGGCCGAGGCCGGCGCCGTCGCGTTCGGGATGCTCGACGACGCCACCCTGGACGAGCTCGGCTGCACCGGCGACGGCCTGCTGACCGCGCCGCTGCTGACGGTCGTGCCGGCATCGCTGGAGGCCGAGCCGACATCGCTGGAGGCCGAGCCGACATCGCTGGAGGCCGAGCCGGCGTCGCTGGAGGCCGAGCCGCCCGGCCGGCCCGTGCACCGGTTCGCCTATCCGGTCCCGTCCACGACGGCCCCGCCGCCGGACGTCCCCGGCACCGGCCCGCTGGTGTACGCGAGCTTCGGCACGGTCGCCGCCGTTCTGCCCCCGTTCGCGGGGGCCTACCGGTCCCTGGTCGACGCGCTGGCCGCGCGCCGGGTGCGGGCGCTGGTCACGGTCGGCGAGGCGGGCGACACGACACTGTCCACAGTGGATCATGTGCGGGTGGAGCGGTTCGTGCCGCAGGCGGACGTGATGCCGCACGCCTCGGCCGCCATCGGCCACGGCGGCTTCGGCACCACCATGACCGCCCTGGCGGCCGGCGTCCCGACCGTCGTCTCACCGCTGTTCTCGCTGGACCAGTTCCTCAACGCCGACGCCGTGACCCGGTCGGGCGCGGGCGTGGCGGTCCCGTCGCCGGCGGAGGTGGGCGACGCGCTGGACCGCGTGCTGACCGACCCGTCCTACGCGACCGCGGCCCGCCGGCTGGCCGACGAGATGGCCGCGCTGCCCCCGGTGCCCGACAGCGTGGAGGTGCTCACCCGGGCGGCTCGGTGACCAGGCGCTCCGGCGGCGGCAACACCCCGGAGTCGAGGTGGCGCAACCAGTCCTCGGGGCCCAGGACGCAATTGCCGGTGCGGACCGGCCCGGCTTCGGCGGCGACCGTGCGGACGGCGTGCCACAGGGCGTCGTCGGCGGTGCGGCGGACGAACGTGGTCCTTGTCGTGCCCCGCGAACACCACACGCCGCCGACGGTCGTGCCCAGCGCGGCGACGGTCTGGAGGAAGCAGCCGTCCGGGTCCTGACCGGGCCGCCGCGCGCCGCCGCCGTGGGCACGCCACACCACCTCGACACCCAGCGCCGCGCTCACCCGCGCGGTCCAGAACCCGCCGTCGGGCAGGGCCAACACGGTGAACTCGCGCTCGCTCACGTACGGCCGCACGGACGACCACTCGGTGTCCACGTGCCGTTCGGTGAAGGACTTCGCGGCCACGCGCAGCCGCCCGGGGACGAAAGCCACGAGGTGGAGGTGGTCGGCGCCCTCGCCCGCCTGGAGGTCCGGCATGTGGTGGTCGGGCGAGTGGTCGTGCGGCGGGACGAACTCGACCACCTCCTCGGCCACCAGTTCGTGCACCTCATCGGCCGTCGGCTCGCCCGGCACCGCGCTGTGGACCACGGTCCGCCGCAGGACGAGGGTCACGCGCCCGTCGCCCGCCTCGAAGCTCGCCAGCCGGGCGTCCACGAAGTCGTCGTGGCGGGCCAGCCACGACTCCAGCTCGTCCAGCGTTCGCATGACACCCCCTCGCGGCATCTTATCCGCAAGGTAGCGGCTCGACCACAAGTTGTTGCCGCGTAACGGCTTCCCCCGCGCCCGCCGATGGACAAACCAAAGCGGACCGGGAAGGGGGCCGCGATGAGACTGCGCCCCAGGCTGAAGACAGCTCTCCTCACCCTCGCCCTGCTGGCGCCCGCCGTGGTCGCGGTGCCGGCCGTGCACGCCGCGGTGCTGCCGCCGAACTTCAGCGACCGGGTGGTGTTCAGCGGGCTCACCAACCCCACCGCCGTGCGGTTCGCCGACGACGGTCGGGTGTTCGTCGCGCAGAAGAACGGTGTCGTCAAGGTCTTCGACAACCTGAGCGACCCGACGCCGACCACGTTCGCCGACCTGTCCGCGAGCGTCCACGACTTCTGGGACCGCGGCCTGCTCGGCCTCGAACTGCACCCCGGGTTCCCGGCGAACCCGTACGTCTACGTCCTGTACGCCTACGACGCCCGCATCGGCGGCACCGCCCCGACCTGGGGTGACGCCTGCCCCACGCCACCGGGCCCCACGACGGACGGCTGCCTGGTGTCGGGACGGCTGTCCCGGCTCACCGCCAGCGGCAACACGGCCGTCAACGAGCAGGTGCTGATCAACGACTGGTGCCAGCAGTACCCGAGCCACTCCGTCGGCACGCTCCTGTTCGGCCGCGACGGCGCGCTGTACGTCACCGGCGGCGACGGCGCGAGCTTCAACAACGTCGACTACGGCCAGTACGGCAACTTCCACGCGGGCAACCAGGCCAACCCCTGCGGCGACCCGCCCGGCACTGTCGGCACCGCGCTCACCTCGCCGAGCGCGCAGGGTGGCGCGTTGCGCAGCCAGAGCCCGCGGCGCACGCCCGTGACGCTGGACGGCGCGGTCCTGCGGCTCGACCCCGCGACCGGGCAGGGCCTGCCGGACAACCCGTTCGCGTCCTCCGCCGACCCGAACCTGCGCCGGGTCGTCGGCTACGGCCTGCGCAACCCGTTCCGCATGACCCAGCGGCCCGGCAGCGACGAGCTGTGGATCGGCGACGTCGGCTGGACCGTCTGGGAGGAGATCAACCGGCTCGTTCCCGGTGGCGGGCGGAACTTCGGCTGGCCGTGCTACGAAGGTGCGGCGCGGCAGGGCGGTTATGAGGGCGCAGGGCTGACGATGTGCACGCAGCTCTACGACGCGCCGGGGTCTGTTACGGCACCGTATTACGCCTACAACCACAACGCGTGCGTCGTGAGCTACACCGGGTGCCGCACCGGGAGTTCGTCCATCACCGGCATCGCGTTCTACAACGGCGGCTCGTACCCGGCGGCGTACAACGGTGCGTTGTTCTTCGGCGACCACAGCCGCAACGAGATCTGGGCGATGATGCCGGGCGCGAACGGCCTGCCCGACCCCGCGCAGCGGCAGTGCCTGGTGTGCGTGGATTCGTCGGGTGGCGGCGCCGGGCACCCGGTGGACCTGGAGATCGGGCCGGGCGGCGACCTGTTCTACGTGAACATGGACAACGGGACCATCCACCGCATCGTCTACACGGCGGCGAACCAGTCCCCGACCGCGCGCATCTCGGCCAACCCGACCAGCGGCAGCGCGCCCCTGACGGTGAACTTCAGCGGGACGGCGTCCACCGATCCGGAGGGTGGCGCGCTGACGTACAGCTGGGACCTGGACGGGAACGGCACTTTTGGCGACGCTACGGGTGCGGCGGCGTCTCGCACGTACACGACGGCCGGGACGTACACGCCTGCGTTGAGGGTGACCGATCCGCAAGGGGCGACGGGGACCGCGACGGTGACCATCACGGTCGGCAACACGCCGCCGTCGCCGGTGATCGACGCGCCGTCGGCCGCGGTGCGGTGGAAGGTCGGAGACGTCGTTGCGTTTTCCGGGCGGGCGGGTGACGTCCAGGACGGGACCGTGCCGGCGTCCGGGTTGAGCTGGACGTTGCTGGTGGACCACTGCCTCTCGGCGGCGGACTGCCACGAGCACGTGGTGCAGACGTTCAACGGTGTCGCGAGTGGACAGTTCACCGCGCCGGACCACCAGTACCCGTCGTCGCTGCGGCTGCGGTTGACGGCGACGGACTCGCAGGGGTTGAGCGCGTCGACCACGGTCCGGTTGGAGCCGCAGACCGTGCTGTTGACGTTCAAGACGAACCCGGGCGGGTTGCGGTTGTCGGGGTTGGGGTTCAACGAGTCGGCTCGGACTACGCCGTTCTCGGTGACGGTGATCGTGGGGTCGGCCAACTCGGTCAGCGCGCCTGAGTCGCAGGTGGTGAACCGGTCGACTTATACGTTCTCGTCTTGGTCGGATGGTGGGGCCAAGGAGCACACCATTGTCGCTCCTTCTGTTGCTACTACTTATACCGCTTACTACCGGAAGCGCTGAACGCGCTGGCGCGCTTTCGAGATTAAGAGCGGAGAGATCAAGAGCGAAGAGATCAAGAGTGAAGGGCGAAAGATCAAAAGCGGCGCTCGCCGCGCGGCAGGCCCCCGGGGGTGGAAGGGCGTCGGTTCGTTCCCCGTACGGCCTGCCGGAGGCAACCACGCTTTGGGGTT
>NZ_JBEZBW010000099.1:0-30470 GCF_040647305.1 Saccharothrix sp. NPDC042600
GTTGGGGTGGATTTTGTTGGGTTGGGGGCGGGCATACTTGCTACCTGGTTGTTGTGGGGGGGGGGGGGGGGGGGGGGGGGGGTGGGGGGGGGGGGGGGGGGGGGGGGGGGGGGTGGGGGGGGGGGGGGGGGGGGGGGGGGGGGGGGGGGCGGGGGAGTCTGCGGTGGGTTTGTCGAGCACCCACGAGGGGCCGGCGTCGTGCCGCGAGTTGGAAGCCGGCCCCTCGTGGGTGTGTGCGGTGCGTTGTGGATCAGCCCCGCGTGCCACCCCCCGGTGTCACACCTCCGGATTACACAAAGTCAGCGCCTGTCCGCTAAACGATCACTAAACGTCACCCGAATGGCTTACGACGCCCGTCTCTCTCAACCTCAACCTGAGGTTGAGACGCGACACGCTCAGCGCGTCGCGTTGACCTGCCCCCTAGGCGGTCTTACCGTCGAACTCAGGTGAATTGCCACGGTGTGATTCGGGCACCGGGGCGGCTTCACGTTGGTCGCCGGCCAGTCGTGGCCGGACCGAGGGGAGGCAGGCGTGGTCGAGGAAGCGCCCATCCGGGCCGGAACCGGCGAACAGGGTGAGCTGTTCCCGGACTCCTCGCTGCCGGACGAACTCGTCGGGTACCGCGGCCCGGCCGCGTGCCAGATCGCGGGCATCACCTACCGCCAGCTCGACTACTGGGCCCGCACCGGCCTGGTCAACCCGACGATAAGGAGTGCCCACGGCTCCGGTAGCCAACGGCTCTACTCGTTCAAGGACATCCTGGTCCTCAAGGTCGTGAAGCGGCTGCTCGACACCGGCGTGAGCCTGCAGAACATCCGCGTCGCGGTCGACCACCTGCGCCGCCGCGGCGTCCAGGACCTCGCCCGCATCACGCTGTTCAGCGACGGCACCACGGTCTACGAGTGCACGTCGCCCGAGGAGGTCGTGGACCTGCTGCAGGGCGGCCAGGGCGTGTTCGGCATCGCGGTCAGCGGCGCCATGCGGGAGATCAGCGGCACCATCCACGAGTTCCCCGCCGAACGCGCGGACGGGCTCGCGGTGGACGAGACCCCCAACGACGAGCTGTCCCGGCGCAGGCGGACGCGGGCCATCGGCTGACCCCGGAGTCCACGGCGCGAGCGGCACGAGCGGCTGGTACCCGCTCCCCCGCCGCGCCAAACCTGTGAGATCCGCGTCGCGTCCGTGACGGTTGTCGTTCACCCGCCGGGTACGATTCGCGCGTAGTCGCTTTATCCCGTGCGGGAGAGTCCGAGCCAGTCTCGGCGCCGAAGGAGCAAATCCTCCCCGGAACCTCTCAGGCGCAAGGACCGCACGGGTGAGACGCCTCTGGAAAGCGGGTCGGGCACGTGGACCCCGCCGACGGTGCAAGCCCGGTCGCACGTGGACCGGGTGAAGCTCTCAGGCGCCCGACGAGAACGGGCAGAAGACAGAGGGGGAGGGCAACGGCAGAAGTGTGTCCGTAGCCCGAAAGGCGCCTTCCATGACGCAGGACCGCATCCCCCTCGCCGCCCTTGAGCACGGCACCCCCTTCGCCGACCGGCACGTCGGCCCCCGGCCCGCCGAGCTGGCCCGCATCCTGGACGTCATCGGCGTCGGCTCCCTGGAGGAACTGGCCCAGCGCGCCGTGCCCGAGTCGATCCGGGAACGCGAACTGGTGCTGGACCTGCCCGCGCCCGCCACCGAGACCGAGGCGCTGGCCGAGCTGCGCGCCCTGGCCGCCCGCAACAAGCCGCTCACCCAGATGATCGGCATGGGCTACTACGGCACCCACACCCCGCCGGTGATCCGCCGCAACGTCCTGGAGAGCCCCGCCTGGTACACGGCCTACACGCCCTACCAGCCCGAGATCTCCCAGGGCCGCCTCGAAGCGCTGCTGAACTTCCAGACCATGGTCGGCGACCTGACCGGTCTGCCGCTGGCCAACGCGTCCATGCTGGACGAGTCCACCGCCGCCGCCGAGGCGATGACCCTGGTCCGCCGCGCGGGTCGCAGCGAGTCCGCCAAGTTCGTCGTGGACGCCGACACGCTGCCGCAGACGCTGGCCGTCATCGAGACCCGCGCCGAGCCGCTGGGCATCGAGATCGTCACCGCCGACCTGTCGCAGGGCCTGGAGGGTCTGGGCCTGGGCGGCGACTTCTTCGGCGTGCTGCTGTCCTACCCGGGCGCGTCCGGCGTCGTGCGCGACTACGCCGCGCTGGTGGAGGAGATCCACGCGGCCGGCGCGCACGCCGTGTTCGCCGCGGACCTGCTGGCCCTGACGCTGCTGCGCCCGCCGGGCGAGATCGGCGCGGACGTCGTCGTCGGCACCACCCAGCGCTTCGGCGTGCCGATCGGCTTCGGCGGCCCGCACGCCGGGTACATGGCCGTCCGCCAGGGCCTGGAGCGCCAGCTCCCCGGCCGCCTGGTCGGCGTGTCCGTGGACGCGGACGGCAACCTGGCCTACCGGCTCGCGCTGCAGACCCGCGAGCAGCACATCCGCCGCGAGAAGGCCACCAGCAACATCTGCACCGCGCAGGTCCTGCTGGCCGTGATGGCGTCGATGTACGCGGTCTACCACGGCCCCGACGGCCTGCGCGCCATCGCGACCCGCACCCACCGCCTGGCCACCGTGCTCGCCGCGGGCCTGTGCGAGAACGGCGTCGAGGTCGTGCACGGCGAGTTCTTCGACACCGTGCGGGCCCGCGTCGAGGGCCGGGCGGCCGAGGTCGTCGCCACCGCCCGCGACCTGGGCGTCAACCTGTGGCAGGTGGACGCCGACACCGTCTCGATCGCGTGCGACGAGACCACCACCCGGGGCGACCTGGAGAAGGTGTGGAAGGCGTTCGGCGTGACCGTCTCCGACGTGGACGGCCTCGACCTCGACACCGCCGACGCGATCCCCGCCGACCTGCGCCGCACCAGCGACTACCTGACCCACCCGGTCTTCCACACCCACCGCTCCGAGACCGCGATGCTGCGCTACCTGCGCAAGCTGTCGGACAAGGACGTCGCGCTGGACCGCAGCATGATCCCGCTGGGCTCGTGCACGATGAAGCTCAACGCCACCGCCGAGATGGAGCCGGTGACCTGGCCGGAGTTCGCGAACCTGCACCCGTTCGCGCCCGTCGAGGACGCCGAGGGCCTGCTGTCGCTGGTCAAGGACCTGGAGCGCTGGCTGGCCGAGGTGACCGGCTACGACGCCGTGTCCATCCAGCCCAACGCGGGCAGCCAGGGCGAGTTCGCGGGGCTGCTCGCGATCCGCGCCTACCACCGCGCGCAGGGCCACGCGGAGCGGGCCGTCTGCCTGATCCCGTCGTCGGCGCACGGCACCAACGCCGCGTCCGCCGTCATGGCCGGCATGCGGGTCGTGGTCGTGAAGTGCGACGACCAGGGCAACATCGACATGGACCACCTGCGTGTCGTCGTGGACGAACACCGCGACGACCTCGCCGCGATCATGATCACGTACCCGTCGACGCACGGCGTGTACGAGGACACCGTGCGCGAGGTGTGCGCGCTGGTGCACGACGCCGGCGGCCAGGTCTACGTGGACGGCGCGAACCTCAACGCCCTGATCGGCCTGGCGCAGTACGGCAAGTTCGGCTCGGACGTGTCGCACCTGAACCTGCACAAGACGTTCTGCATCCCGCACGGCGGCGGTGGCCCGGGCGTCGGCCCGATCGGCGTGCGCTCGCACCTCGCGCCGTTCCTGCCCAACCACCCGCTCCAGCCGACCGCCGGTCCGGCGACGGGCGTCGGCCCGATCAGCGCCGCGCCGTGGGGTTCGGCGTCGATCCTGCCGATCTCGTGGGCGTACGTGCGGATGATGGGCGCGGACGGCCTGCGCCGCGCGACCCTGACCGCGGTGGCGGCGGCGAACTACGTGGCCCGGCGGCTGGACGAGCACTTCCCGGTGCTCTACACCGGCGAGGGCGGTTTCGTGGCCCACGAGTGCATCCTCGACCTGCGCCCGATCACCAAGGCGACCGGCGTGACCGTGGACGACGTGGCCAAGCGCCTGGCGGACTACGGCATCCACGCGCCGACCATGTCGTTCCCCGTCGCCGGCACCCTCATGGTGGAGCCGACGGAGAGCGAGGACCTGGCCGAGATCGACCGGTTCATCGACGCGATGATCGCGATCAAGGGCGAGATCGACCGCGTGGGCGCCGGCGAGTGGCCCGCCGACGACAACCCGCTGCGCAACGCCCCGCACACGGCGGCCAGCGTGACGACCGGCGAGTGGACCCACCCGTACAGCCGCGAGGTGGCGGTCTTCCCGGCGGGCCCGAACGCGCCGAAGATCTGGCCCCCGGTCCGCCGCATCGACGGCGCGAAGGGCGACCGCAACCTGGTCTGCTCCTGCCCGCCGCTCTCGGCGTACGACAACTGACCGACGAACGACGGCCCCGTGCCCCGGCACGGGGCCGTCGCGCTTCAGCTGACCGAGTACTCGAACGCGTAGGTCCCCGGCTCGCCCATGTGCCACGTGATCGACCCGGACCCGGTCAGCCCCGTCAACCCGCCCGACGCCGACACCACCGTGAACGTCCCCCGCGACACCCCGTCGCGGAAACCGCCGCGATGCTCCAGCACGAACGTCCCCGGCCGCCCGCCCAGCACGCCGGTCACCACCTCGTACCCCACCGCCCGGCACGACTCCGCGTCCGGGTAGTCCATCAGGAACCGGAACTCGCCCGTCCCCTCCAGGTCACCCGTGTACTCCACCACCATCGACCCGGCCGTCCGCTTCGGGCCGCTCACCTCGTCGTAGCGCTTCCCGTCCCACGTCCGCTCGTCCCAGCTCTTCATCTCGGCGTTGCCGTTCGCGGTACCCATGACGGCAACCATCCCGCCCGAACCTGACAACTCCTGTCAGGAACGAGCGCACAATGACACCCATGCGCGCCGGACGTCTGCTCTCCCTCCTCCTGCTCCTCCAGACCCGGGTGCGGATGACGGCGCAGGAGTTGGCCGACGAGCTGGAGGTGTCCGTTCGCACCGTCTACCGGGACGTCGAAGCGCTCAGCGCCGCCGGGGTGCCCGTCTACGCCGACCGCGGGCCTACCGGCGGCTACCGGCTCCTCGACGGCTACCGCACCCGCCTCACCGGCCTGACCGGCGAAGAGGCCGAGTCGCTGTTCTTCGCGGGCATGCCCGGTCCCGCCGCGGAACTGGGGCTGGGCACGGTGGTCGCGGCGGCTCAGCTCAAGGTGCTCGCCGCGTTGCCGCCGGAACTGCGGTCGCGGGCGGGGCGCATCCGGGAGAGGTTCCACCTCGACGCCGGCGGGTGGTTCCGGCAGAGCGAGGACATGCCGTTCCTCGCCGCCATCGCCGACGCCGTGTGGAACCCGGTCACGTTGCGCCTGCGGTACCGGCGGTGGGGCAGCCAGGTGGTCGAGAGGACCGTCGGCCCGCTCGGGCTCGTGCTCAAGGCCGGGCTCTGGTACCTCGTCGCCGACTCCGACGGGCAGGCCCGCACCTACCGGGTCGCGCGCGTCGAAGCCCTCGAACCGACCGGCGAACCCTTCCAGCGCCCCGAATCCTTCGACCTCGCCACCTTCTGGGCCCAGTGGTCCCAGCGGTTCGAGGAGCGGATGTATCCCGAGCGGGTCACCGTCAAGGTCACCGAGGCCGGGCTGCGCGCGGCCCGGGTGCTGCTCAGCCTCGCCGCGTCCAGAGCGCTCGAAAGCGTTGTGCCGCGGGGCGAGTGGACCACCGTCGAGATCCCGACCGAGTCCCTCGACCACGCCCTGGTGGACCTGCTCCGGCTCGGCCCGGAAGCCGAGGTCGTGGCGCCACCCGAACTGCGCGAGCGGATCAAGGCCAGGATCGAGGCGACCGCCCTCCGCTACCGCGACTCCGACAGCAACTGACCCAGCGCCGCGTCCACCCCGCGACCGTCGTCCACCACCGACAGCGTCCCGCCGGTGGACCGGGCGATCTCCGACAGCGGCTGCCGCTCCGGGTCCTTGCCGATCGCGATGATCGACACCTCGACCTCGCGGCCCTCCTGCCTCGCGCCCGCCAGCTCCGCCTTGAGCTGGGCGAGGGTGAGGCCGCCGTCGTTGGGGCTGTCGGTCAGCACGACGATCCGGTTGCGCTTGCCCGCCTGGAAGTCCGCGACCGCCTGCCGGTAGAGCGCGGCCAGGCTGGAGTACAGGTGCGTGGCGTTCTGCGGGCGCAGGCCCGCGACCCCGTCCAGCAACTGCTGCTTCTGCGCCACGACCGGGCCGGGCGCGACGAGCTGCCGGTACGGCTTGTCGCCCGCCAACCCGCTGGAGAACTCCCACAGGCCCAGCGACCCCGACACCGACCGGTTGATCTGCCCGGTCAGCGCCGACTTCACCCACTCCACGCGGGAGCGGCCGTCGCCGCCCGGCTCGCCCATCGACTTGGACGAGTCCACCAGCACGGTCACCACCTGGCCGTTGTCGGCGGTGGCCCACGCGGCGGAGATCTGCTGGGTGGTGTTCGCGTCGGCGGGGACGAGCTTGTCGGTCATCGTCGGCCAGCGCAGGCCCGGCGACGGCTTGGGCCGCTCGGTGGTGGCGTCCACCCGCAGGCCCGCCGCGGCCAGCATCTTCTGCTGCTCGCCTTCCAGGAGGAACTCGCGGAACGCCTGCGCCGCGCGCACCTGCGCCTCGCCGACCCAGTCGCCGGCGAGCGGCACGAACGGGAAGTCCGCCACCGGGGACGGCCCGCCCGCCGCCACCCCGTACAGCGGCGCCAACGGCGGCGTGCCGCTGTCCTTGCCGGTGTTGTGCCGGTACAGGTCCACCTCGAACACCGGCACCGCCGCGAAGCCCGCCGCGTTGACCTCGGGCTTGTCGGCCAGCGACGACAGCGCCTCCCACGTCGTCGCTGGGGTCTGCGCGGGCTTGGCGGCGGTCAGCCGGCCCAACGTGGCCTTCACCGGGTCCAGCGCGAGCATGTCGGTGGTGACCGGGCCCTTGCCGTCCGGGGACGCGCCGGCCAGCGCGGACTGCACGGCCATCGCGGTCGCGGCGTTGGTCGCCGGATCCGGCATGGCGATCTTGAAGTCGCCCCACTCGGGCTTGCCGAACCGCTGCCAGCCGCCCGCCGCGGTGGTCACGTCGGGCAGGTCGGTCCACCGGAACCCGGCGCCGGACTGCACGGCCGACGCGGCGTCCTGGGGCATCGCGAGCAGCACCGGGCTGGCCGCGATGGACTCCGGTTGCGCGCCGATCAACGCCCGGTTCTGCGCGCCGAGCCGGTTGGCCCACAGCGTCGAGTCGGTGACCCAGGCGTGCGGCTTGGCGTTGAGCTTGCCCTCGTCCCAGCCCTGGGTGAGCCCTTCGAGGACCAGGTCGGAGTCGATCGCCTGCACCTCGGGGCGGATGCAGTGGTCGTAGACGACCGGGCGCTGGCGGGTCCACGCCCGCGCGACCTCGCGCACCGCCTCGGCGACGCTGGGCGCGGCGGCCACGCGCAGCACCGCGTCACCCTCGCTGCAGTCGCCGGCCACGGCGGCGGCGCGCCGGTCCACGATCCCGGCGACCCACGTCCACGCGAAGTACCCGAGGAACAGCAGCACGACCACGCCCACGATGGCGACCGGCCACTTGGCGATCCCGCGCCGCACCTTCGTCCGCAGCGCGCGGTGTCGAGACATCGTCTTCCCTCTCGAACGTCCGACTTCACGGATTGGCGAATCCCGACCGGCGTCACGCTAACAGGTGACATCTGGGAAGCGGGTGAAGTGACGTGGAGTTATGACGCCGTTACGGGCACGTCGAGGAACGTGCGCGTGAGGTCGATCAACGCCGCCCGCAGCGGGGCCGCGGCCTCGGCGAACGCGCTCTGCCGCCGCACGTACTCGGCCCGCCCCTCGGCGGTCTCCACCGGGATCGGCGCGTAGCCGAGTCCGGCCAGGTCGTACGGGCTGGCGCGCATGTCCAGCTCACGGACCCGCAGGGCGAGGTCGAAGCAGTCCGCCATCAGCTCCGACGGGGTCGCCGGGTCGAGCTTGTAGCTCCACTTGAACAGGTCCATCGACACGTGCAGGCAGCCCGGCTGCTCCAGTTCGACCTGCCGCTCCCGGGTGGGCTGGACGGCGTTGAGCGGGCGGGCCTCCGGGGTGAAGAACCGGAAGGCGTCGAAGTGGCTGCACTGGATCCTGTGCGACTCGACCACGCGGTCCGTGCCGCGCGAGCCCAGCCGCAGC
The DNA here is from genome assembly GCF_040647305.1 of Saccharothrix sp. NPDC042600. Classification (NCBI taxonomy): domain Bacteria; kingdom Bacillati; phylum Actinomycetota; class Actinomycetes; order Pseudonocardiales; family Pseudonocardiaceae; genus Saccharothrix; species Saccharothrix sp. NPDC042600. The sequence goes on from NZ_JBEZBW010000099.1 coordinate 8,168, forward strand.
GGCCACGCCTCGTGCCGCACCTGGTCGGCCCGGTACACCATGGCCCACTCGTGCAGGCCGAAGCAGCCCAGGCGCGGGGCGCGGGCGGCGGTGGCGGTGAGCAGGCGGTGGGCGAACCCGATCGTGGCCCGCCGCTCGCGGGCGAACGCCTCGACGTCCAGCGTCACCCCTTCGGGGGTCTCCCGGTAGAGCGGCCACCGCAGGTAGTCCCGGGCGGCGTCACCCGCCAGCACCACGCCGGGCCCGGGGTGCCACCGCTCCAGCCGGGCCGGCCGGTGCGAGTAGTAGGAGAACAGGAAGTCCAGCACGGGGTGCTTCTCGCCGCGCGCCTTGCGCTCGTGGTGCGGGCGCGTCCAAGCACGAACCCGGGCCGCGTGCGCAGCACGGCGCGCGGTCCACTCGGCTTCCGGAAGGACGACCCCCACGCCCCTATCGTATTTCGCCCTCCACCAGCGCCCGACCGAGGTCCGTGCGCAGCGAGACGACCTCGCGCCCCTCGCGGGCGCTCGCGGCCAGCCCGACGGCCCGCAGCACGCTCAAGTGCTGGGACGCGGCCCCGACCGTGATGCCCGCCCGCACGGCCGGCTCGGACACCGTCAGGTAGACGTCGGGCCAGGGGAACGCCGAGGGCACCAGCACGAGGTCCCGCCCGCCGGCCACCACCCGCCGCCCCGACACCCGGACCCCGTCGGGGCGCGCGGCGACGTCCGGGTGCAGCTCGGTGTCCGATGCCCATGGACCGCACGCCCGGCGTCGGGATCAGGAACTCAGGCACCACCGGCATGTCGCGAGCGAGGTGAGGAGCCGCGGGTCGGGCCGACCAGGCGGCCGACGGCGTCCCCGGCCGCGGTCTCCCCCAGCGGCCGGGCGGCCGACCGGGAGGGCGCGGTTCATCTCACGCTAAAACGTTCGGCGACCGCCACCCGGGTTGGCAGGGTGGTCCCCATGTCTAGGGGGTGGGCGCGGCTGCAGGCCGTCGCGGTGTCGGGTTCGGTCGCGGAGGGGTTGATGTTGACGGCGCTGCCGCTGTCGGCGGTGTCGATCACGACCGATCCGCGTGAAGTGTCGTTGGTGCAGGTGGTGGGGCAGTCGCCCTGGCTGTTGTTCTCGCTGTTCGCGGGGGTGTTGATCGACCGGGCGCGGCGCACGACCGTGCTGGGCCTGGCCTACGCCGTGCAGTGCGCGGCGGCGGTGACGTTGGCGGTCGCGGGCTTCACCGGCGCGTTGAGCCTGCCGTTGCTGCTGGGCGTGGCGTTCGTGGTGACCTCGGCGCAGGTGCTGGGCGACGGCGCGAGCGGCGCGCTGGTGCCGGACGTGGTCGAGCCGGACCGGTTGGCGGCGGCCAACACCAGGTTGATCCTGATCGACCGGGGCGTGGTGCAGTTCGTCGTGCCGCCGGCGGGCGGCCTGCTGGTGGCGTGGGGGTTCGGCGCGCCGGCCGGGTTGGCGGTGGCGGCGGCGCTGACCGCGCTGACGTTGACCCGGGGCATCCCGTCCCGGCCGGCGACGCCGTCGGACAAGCACCCGCTGCGGGACATCGCGGAGGGCTTGAAGTTCCTGGTCCGGACGCGGTTGCTGTTGTCGATCACGGTCGCGGTGGCGCTCGGGTCGTTCTCGGCCAGCGCCGTGATGGCGTTGCTGGTGCTGTACGCGCACGAGGTGCTGGGGCTCGGGTCCTTCGGCTACGGCCTGCTGCTGACCGCGATGGCCACGGGGTGGGTCGCGGTGTCGTTCGTGGTGCACCGGGTGGTGGAGCGGCTCGGGTACTCGTGGTCGATGCGGTGGGCCCAGGTCGGCATGGTGGTGACCAACGCGCTGGTCGCCGTGCTGCCGCCGTGGCCGGTGGCGGTGGCGGTCGTGCTGTTCGGCTCGTCGGCGATCGTGATGGTGTGGAACGTGTGCTCCCAGTCGAGCCGGCAGCGGTTCACGCCGTCCGGGCTGCTGGGGCGGGTGCTGACCGGCCACCGCGCGCTGGCCTGGGGGCTGACGCCGGTCGGGGCGTTGACCGGCGGGCTGGTGGCGTCCTGGTTCGGGCTGCGGTCGGTGTGGGTGATGGCGGCCGTGATCCAGGTGGGGGCGCTGCTGGTCGCCTGGGTCGGGTTGTCGCCGAGGGCGTTCGCGGCGGCCGAGCGGGCGGTGGCGGAGGAGGCCACCGCCTAGCCGGGCGCGGAGGTCAACCGCTCACACCGGTGGGACCAGGCCCGGGAACTTGCGGGCGGCGTGGCAGTGCGGGCACTCCCGGCCGTTGTCCACGGTCCGGGGGACCCCGCCGATGACCGCCGAGGTCGGGTGGGCGACGAAGCCCGCGCCGCCGCACAGGTGGCAGATGGTGCGGGCGTCGGAGGTGACGCCGAACAGGTCGTCCTCGTCGGCTTCCTCGTCCTCGAAGTCGTCTTCGTCCTCGGGGTCGAAGTCGTCGTCCTCGGGGTCTTCGTTCGGCTCCACGGGGGACACGGTAGTCCCGCGTCCCCCGCGCGCGCCGGTCAGGGGCGCTGCCCGACCTCGTCCACAATGGACAACTTCTCGGCCGGGCCGTAGGAGGTGCCCAGGTACTCGTAGGTGGCCGGGTCGAAGTACAGCGTGGTCTTCCGCGGCTTGTCGCCCGGGGCGACCGGGGCCGGCCACTCGATGCCGACGGCCGGGCGGCCGGTCGTGTCCCGGGTGTCGCGGACGACCTCCAGACCCTCGACCTTGGCCGCCGCCTCGAACAGGGCGGCCTTGCTGTCCGGCTTGAGCAGGGAGCCGGCCAGGCCCATGACGTCCTTGCCGCGGGCGTTGACGTTGCCCGGGCCGCCGCTGGCGTTCGCGTCCAGGTAGGCCAGCATCGCGTCGGCCGTGGTGGGCAGGTCGCGCTTGTAGGCGGGATCGGGTTCACACGGTTCAGTGACGCCCGGGAGGGGGTCGGGCCCCTTGTGGACCTGCCGGACGCCGTCGCGGCAGCCCGGCAGCGGGACCCGGTGGTCGGGGAACTCGACCGCGCCGTCGCGGGTGCCGTCCACCGAGACCCACCGTTCGGCGGCCTCGCCGCCCACGGTCGAGCGGTAGTAGACGAACTGGTCGGGGCGGGGCTCGACGAACGGCTCCGTGCGGGCCTTGGCGGCGGCGTGGTTGAGCACCTCGGCGGCGCCGGCGACGGCCGGCGCGGGACCGCCCACGACGTCCACCGGGGTGAGCGTGACCGCCACGGCGACGGCCGCGGCGGCGACCAGGGTGGAGCCGCCGGCCAGCACGAACCCGCGCTTGCGCCGCTTGCCGGACCGGAGCGGGGTGACGGCGGTCCGGCTCCCGGCCGGCTGGGCGGCGGTCGTGGCGGCGGGGGTGGTGGCGGCGGTGAGCGCGGCCATCAGGCGGGCTCGGGCCGGGGCCAGGTCGGTCGGGGTGGGCAGCGGGGTGTCGTCGGCCAGGGCGCGGACCAGCGTCAGGTCATCCATTGCTCAGCAACTCCTCAAGCGCGGTGGGGTTTCCGAGCGCCTCACGGACCTTGCGGCGGGCTCGGTGGAGGCGGGAGCGGACGGTGCCGACCGGGATGGACAGCGCCCCGGCGACCTCCTCGTAGCTCAGCTCCTCCCAGGCGACCAGCAGCAGGACGTCGCGGTCCTCGGCGGTCAGCGCGGCCAGGGCGTCGGCCAGGGGAGCGCGCAGCGCCTGCGCGGTGACCCGGGTGGCGACCCGGTCGGCGTGACCGGCCTCGTCCGGCACGGCGGCCTCGCGCAACCGGAACCGCCGCACCTCGTCGCGCCGGTGCTGGCCGACGAGGTTGGTGGCGATCCCGTACAGCCACGGCCGGGCGTCGGGCCGGCCGAGGTCGTAGCGCTCCCGCTTGCCGAACGCGGCGAGGAACGTCTCCGCGACGAGGTCGTCCGCGACCTCGCGGCCGAGCCGCCGGGCCAGGTACCGCTGGATGTGCGGCGCGTGCCGGTCGAAGATCTCGGCGAACGCCTCCGGCTGGAGCCGGGAGCGTTCGATGATCTCCGCATCGGTTGTCGTCATGGTGGCCTTTCGGGCGTGTGGCGTTCGCCCTGTTATCAGTCGCCCGCCCGGATCGGGTTCACGCGGCGGCGCGGGGACGCACTGGCGACGTCCCCGCACCACCCGCCACCGGGGTGAACGTGTGCGCGGTTCAGGTGACCCCGGGAGGCCCTCCCGCTCCCGGCGGCAGCGCTGTGGTGACCTTCGCACCCCCCTTCCCCCGCTGTCGCGCCCATTCCCGCACCGCGTCGCGGCTCGTGCGGTCCAGGTGGGTCACGGCGGACAGGTCGATGTGCACGTCACCCGCCGGCAGGCCGTCCAGGACGTGCCGCAGCCGGGGGATGCCGAGGAACGTGGCCCCGCCGCGCACCCGGACCACCGTCGTGCCGCCGTCCCGGTGCTGCTCCACGTGCAGCCGGGACACCTGCCAGGCGAGCTTGACCAGGGCGGCGAGCAGGCCGATCACGACGCCTTCCAGCAGGTCGGTGGCGACGATCGCGGCGGCCGTGCCGACCAGCACCACCGCCTCGCCGCGGTCCTGCCGCCACAGCGGGAGCAGGCCCGCCGGGTTGAGCAGCTTCCACCCGCTGTGCACCAGGATCGCGGCCAGCACGGTGATCGGCACCAGCCGCAGCACCCCCGGCGCGAGCACGGCGAAGCCGAGCATCCACACGCCGTGCAGGACGCGGGACAGCTTCGTCCGGGCCCCGGCGTGGACGTTCGCGGCGCTGCGCACGACCACGGCGGTCAGGGGGATGCCGCCGAGGAACCCGGAGACGACGTTGCCCGCGCCCTGGGCGACGAGTTCCCCGTCGTACTTGGTCCTGGGACCCTCGTGCATGCGGTCCACGGCGGTCGCGCCGAACAGGCTCTCGGCGGAGGCGATCAGCGCGAACACCACCGCCGTGCCCAGGACGTGCGGGTCGAGCAGGACGCCGGGGTCGGTGGGGAGGCGGACGGCGTCGAGCAGGGCGCCGACGGACAGCTTGCGCACGTCGGCCTGGAAGAACGCCGCCAGCGCGGCCACCACGACCACGGCGGCCAGCGGGCCGGGCACGGTCCGCAGCTTCTCCGGGGCCTTCTTCCAGTACCCGATCACCGCCAGGCCGGCCGCGCCGAGCAGGAACGCCTGGCGGGCGGACGGGTCGGTGGACAGCAGCCCGAGCAGGCCCGGCAGGCCGAGCAGGTTGTCGACGGCGTCGCCGGGGCCCTTGCGGTCGGCCATCGCGTAGAGCTGGCCGACCAGGATCAGCAGGCCGATGCCGGCCAGCATGCCCGAGACCACCGAGGTGGCGATGGCCTGGAACCACTTGCCCAGCCGCGCCACGCCCATCGCGATCTGCAGGACGCCCGAGGCCAGGACGATCATGCCGAGGGTGGCCGCGCCGTGCGTCTGGACGGCGTCCAGCACCAGCACGGCGAGGCCCGCGGCGGGGCCGCTGACCTGGAGGGTGCTGCCCGGCATCAGGCCGGTGACCAGGCCGCCGACGATGCCGGTGATGATCGCCGACTCCGGGGTGACGCCCGAGGCCAGCGCGATGCCGACGCACAGGGGCAGCGCGACCAGGAAGACGACCAGCGAGGCGAAGAGGTCCGGCCGGTAGCGGGCGAGCAGGCCGGGGACGGGCGGGCGTCGGGCGGGCGGTGGCGCGTTGTCGGGGCGTGGTGCGGGTCTTGGTGTGGGTCTTGGCGTGGTGATGCGGGGGAGCGGTGCGGTGGGCGGGTCGGCGGCGCGCGGGTGGTGGGACATCGTTGTCTCCCGGGGGTCAGAGGGGTTCGAAGCGGCCGTCGCGCAGGGCCGTCACCGCGCCCGTGTGGACCTCGTAGCACCAGCCGTGGACGCGGATGCGGCCGGTCGCCAGGCGGCTCGCCACCTCCGGGTGGGCGGTCACGTGCTCGACCTGCTCCGCCACGTGCCGGCGGACCGCGCCCAGCAGGGCCGGGTCGGTGGTGTCGCCGCCGTGGCGGCGGCCGATCCCGTTGCCGTGCAGCCAGGAGCCGACGGCGGGCAGACCGGACAGGTCGTCGCCGCGCACGGCCGCGCCCACCGCGCCGCAGTGCGAGTGCCCGCACACGACGACGTCGCGCACCTCCAGCACCCGCACGGCGTACTCGATGGTGGCGCTGGCCGCGCACGGCCGCGTCGAGGTGTACGGCGGCACCACGCCGCCCGCGTTGCGGAACTCGAACAGCTCGCCCGGCCCGGCCCCGGTGATCAGGCTCGGCACGACCCGGGAGTCCGAGCAGGCGATGAACAGCACCTCCGGTTGTTGGCCCTGCGCGAACCCGGCCAGCCGGTCCTGCCACCGGCCCGCGAACGTCCTGGTCCGCTCGATCACTTCTCGCACGTCTGGTCCGCCTTCCGTGTGGAACCGATGCGCCGACACTGGCCGCGCCGGCCACCGGCCGATACAGCGGAAAGCTGGATATACAAGAGATTTGAGGAAATTTTCAGACCGCGCGGGGGAACCGCAGCTCGACCCGCGCGCCGCCGGCGCGGGAGCGGCGCACCGCGATCCCGCCGCCGGTGGACTCCGCGACGCGCCGCGCGATGTCCAGCCCCAGCCCGGTCGAACCGCGGCTCACCCCGCGCCGCAACGCCGCCGCCGGGTCGGCGATGCCCGGACCGGAGTCCTCCACCACGAGCACCGCGTGCGGACCCTCCACCGACACCCGCACGGCGAACGCGGCGCCGGCAGGCGTGTGCCGGAAGACGTTGCCGACCAACGCGTCCACCGCCGCCGCGAGGTCGTCGCGGGCCAGCGGCACGGGAACCGCGCCGGGCGTGCGCGCGCCGCACCGCCGTCCCTCGTCCTCGGCCAACGGCGACCAGAACCGCATCCGCTCCTCGGCGACCTCCGCCAGGTCGCACACCTGCCCGCGCGCCACGGGTTGCGTCGCGTCGCGGATCATCAGGTCCAGCTCGGCCTCCAGCCGGGCCGCCGCCTCCCGGACGCGCCCGGCGTGGGGGCCGCGCAGGCGTTCGGCGTCCAGGCGCAGCGCCATCAGCGGGGTGCGCAGCCGGTGCGACAGGTCGGCGGCCAGCTCCCGCTCGGCGGCGAGGAGCCCGGTGACCTGCTCGGCCATCAGGTTGAACGCCAGCGCCGCGTCCACCAGCTCGGGCGGACCGGAGGGGTCGATCCGCTCCACGAGCTGCCCCCGCCCGAACCGCCGCGCCGCCCCCGCGATCCCGCGCACGGCCGCGACCAGCCCCACCGCGAGCCGGTCCACCAGCAGCAACGACCCGACCACCAACGCGACCGCGACGGCGGCGAGCACACCCCACACCCGCCAGACGTCCCGCGTGAGCACGTCGTCGGGCACGAACACCTCGACGACCGCGGTCTTCCCACCCAGGCGCGCGGGCTGGAGCAACACGACCCCACCGGGCACCTCGGCGGTACCCGGCCGAGCCAGCGCGGCCACCACGTCGGCGGCCCGAGCCTGCGGGAACCCGACCCGCGCCCCGTCGGGGAGGTGCACGGAGACCAGGTGCCCGGTGGCGAGCGCGACGTCGGCCAGGCCCTGGGCCACTGCGCCGCGCTCGACGGTGGTGGCCAGGACGGCGACGACGGCGGTGGTCGACCGGCCGGCGTCGGCGAGCGCGCTCTCCCGGGCGACGGACCGGATGACGACGGCGAGCGGAACGAGGACGGCGACCAGGATGGCCGACGCGCACGCCAACGCGACAAGCGCCAGTGACTTGCGCACGCCTCAGCCCACCGATCCGGCCGGCGCGGCCGGGCTGGTGGGCGCGGTGGGGTTGGTGGGCGCGGTGGGGTTGGTGGGCGCGGTGGGGTTGGCCGGCGCGGCGGACCCGGCCGGCGCGGCGGGGTTGGCGAGGTTGGCGGGTGCGGCGGACCCGGCCGGCCCGGCTGGCCCCGCCGGCTCGGCGGGCACGGCCGGTGCGGGCCGCCCGGCCGGCGTGGCGGGGCCGGCGGGCGTGGTTCGTGCGGCGGGTCTGGTGGGGGTGGGCACGGTCAGCCCGTCGTCGGTGCCGTCAGGCGGAAGCCGACTCCCCGCACGGTGGTCAGGTAGCGCGGCTCGGCGGCGGTTTCGCCGAGCTTCCGCCTCAGCCACGACACGTGCACGTCCACGCTCTGCTCGCGCCCGGTGTGCGGCCGGCCCCACACCGCCGCCACCAGCTCCTGCCGCGTGATCACCCGGTCCGGGTTCTCCGCCAGGTACGCCAGCAGGTCGAACTCCTTGCGGTTCAACGGGACCGGGTGGCCGTCCAGGCTCGCCTCCCGCCGGGCCAGGTCCACGCGCAGCCCGCCCACCGCCAGCACCCGCGGTCCGCCGTCGCCCGGGCGGTGGGTTCGGCGCAGCACCGCGCCCAGGCGGGCCACCAGTTGCGCCACCGAGAACGGCTTCACCAGGTAGTCGTCCGCGCCGTTGTTCAACAACTGGACGATCCTCAGCTCGTCGCCGCGCGCCGTCGCCACGACCACCGGCACGTCGCTCGCCCCGCGCAGCATCCGCAGCGCCTCGCCGCCGTCCAGGTCGGGCAACCCCAGGTCCAGCACGACGACGTCCGGCGCGTCACGGGCCACCGCGCGCAGCCCGTCCAGCGCCGTCGCCGCCGAACGGGCCAGGAACCCGGCCTCGCGCAGGCCGCGCACGAGCGCGCCGGCCAGGTCGCGGTCGTCCTCCACGACCAGCGCGGAGAAAGCGCGCGCGGGCGAAAACCGATCGGGACGCACATTCATCGGCCTCTCCGAGGGGGTCTCGGTTCTTCGGCGGCGGCGCGATGTTCAAAAGAGTCTGAAAAACGCTGCGGAGGGCGACTTCGGAAAGGTTCGTTCGAAATTGCCGCTGGGGTCGGGGAAACCGCTCAGTCGTCGGGGTCGTCATCGTCCTCGACGGGCGGCGGGGTGCGGCCGGCGGCCGGGGCCCGGTGCGTCGCGGGCGGCTCCGTCGCAGGCAGGTGCACGGTCGACGGTGTGATCGACACCCGACCGGTGTTCTCCGGAATGGTCACCGACGGCGCTGCGCCGGGCTCCCGGGTCACTATGAGAGCGACTCCGGAAAGCCCGGCGGCGACGGCGACCGACGTGGTCGTCAACCACAGCGACGCGAACTTCACGGATCTTCGCACAACCGACATACTGCCGGTAACCGGAAGCTCACGCAATAATTGGGTGCGGTAGCGGTCAGCGGGCGGGGTCGCGGTTGTAGAGCCTGCGCGACCACAGGTAGCCGCCGACCGCCGCGACGGTGCACCAGCCGATGGCCCACCAGCCGCTGTCCCCGACCGGCGTCCCGTTCAGCACGCCCCGCAGCGTGTCGATGACCGGCGTGAACGGCTGGTGCTCGGCGAACCACGCCACCGCCGGCGACATGGACCCCGTCGGCACGAACGCGCTGCTGATGAACGGCAGGAACTGCAGCGGCAGCGAGAACCCGTTGGCCCCCTCGGGCTTCTTCGCCGCCAACCCGCCGCCCACGGCCAGCCAGGTCAACGCCAGCGTCAGCATCAGCAACACCGCGACCGCCAGCGCCCACTCGCCGAACGACGCCCGCGGCCGGAACCCGATCAGCAACGCCACCCCGACCACCAGGGCGAGCGTGACCATCGTCCGGATCACCGCCCCGAGCACGTGCCCGGTCAGCACCGACACGCGGGCGATCGCCATGGTCCGGAACCGGGCGATGACGCCCTCGTTCATGTCCACGCAGATCCCGATGGCCGTGCCCGCGCTGCTCGCGCCGACCGCCATCACCAGGATGCCGGGCACCAGGTAGTTCACGTACGTGCTGCTGCCGACGGTGGTCAGCATCGCCCCGCCGAACACGTAGACGAACAACAGCATCATGAACACCGGCGTGAACAGCCCCGAGATCGCCATGACCGGGTAGCGCTGCTGGTGCTTGAAGTCCCGGCGCAGCATGGTCAGCGAGTCTGCGTAGGTGGTCGCGCTCATCGGACGCTCCCCTGCGGGGTCGGGTGCCCGGTGAGGGCGAAGAACACGTCGTCCAGGTCGGGCGTGTGCACGGTCAGGCCCTCGGGCTCGACGTCGGCCAGGTCGAGCCGTTCGAGCAACTGCCGCAGCGACCGGACCCCGCCGTCGCCGGGCACCTGCAACGTCAGCGCCTCGTCGTCCCGGCTGCCCGCGCCCAGCACCCGCACCGCGCGGTCCAGGGTGGACACGTCGGTGAACCGCAGGCTCACGTGCCCGCCCGGCACCAACCGCTTCAGCTCCGCCGCGCTGCCCTGCGCGACGAGCTTCCCGTGGTCCAGCACGGCGATCCGGTCGGCGAGCTGATCGGCCTCCTCCAGGTACTGGGTGGTCAGGAAGATCGTGACGCCCTCCCCGGCGACCAGTTCCCGGATGATGTCCCACAGCCCGTGCCGGCTGCGCGGGTCCAACCCCGTGGTCGGCTCGTCCAGGAAGATCACCCGCGGTCCGCCGACCAGCGTCATCGCCAGGTCCAACCGCCGGCGCATGCCGCCGGAGTAGGTCGAGGCGGGCTTGCGGCCGGCCTCCACCAGGTCGAACCGCTCCAGCAGCCGCGCGGTCAGCCGCCGGCCCTCCCGGCGCGGCAGGTGGCGCAGGTCGGCCATCAGGTTCAGGTTCTCCTCGCCGGTGAGCAGGCCGTCCACGGCGGAGAACTGGCCGGTCACGCCGATCACCGAGCGCACGCCGTCCGGGTCGGTCCGCAGGTCGTGGCCGCAGATCCGCACGTCGCCCGCGTCGGCGGTGATGAGCGTGGACAGGATCTGCACGGCGGTGGTCTTGCCCGCCCCGTTGGGGCCGAGCAGCGAGAAGACCGTGCCCTCGGCGACCGACAGGTCGATGCCGTCCAGGACGACCTTGTCGCCGTATTTTTTGCGCAGCCCGAAGGCCGAGATGGTCATGGGTTCCCCTCAGCGACTTGCTACAGGAAGAAGATCAGGCGACGCGCAGCGGCAGCGTCTTGACGCCCGTCATGTTGGGCGAGGGCATGAACGTGGGCGCCTGGTCGGGGTCCACGTGCAGGCCGGGGAAGCGGTCGAGCAGGGCGTTCACGGCGATGCGGCCTTCGAGGCGGGCCAGCGGCGCGCCGACGCAGAAGTGGATGCCGCGGCCGAAGCCGATGTGCGGGTTGGGGTCGCGCGCGGCGTCGAACCGGTGCGGGTCGGTGAACCGGCGCGCGTCCCGGTTCGCCGCGGACAGCCACATCATCAGCATCTGGTCAGCCGGGATGTGTTGTCCCCCGATGGTGACGTCCGTGGTCGTGGCCCGCGCCACGGACGCGAACGGGGTGAAGAAGCGCAGCGACTCCTCGATCGCCACCGGCACCAGCGACCGGTCCGCGCGGACGCGGTCCCGCTGCGCGGGGTGGGCGTCCAGGCACAGGGTCGTGTTGCCCAGCAGCATGGTGGTGGTGACGTGCCCCGCGACCAGGAGCACGACGGAGAAGTTGACGACCTCGTTGTCGTTCAGGCGTTCCCCGTCGATCTCGGCCCGCACCAGGCCGGAGATCAGGTCGTCGCGGGGATCGGCGCGCCGCGCCCGGATGTGCGCCTCCAGGTACTCCCGCAGCGGGGCGAACCCCTCGACCGCCCCGGCGAAGTCCTGCTCCATCTTCTCCTTGCTGTCGTTCAAGGAGAACTGGTTGGTCTCGGCGAACATCTTGTCCACCCACTCGCGGAACAGCTCCCGGTCGCTCGCGGGCAGGCCGAGCAGCTCGGCGATCACGATCACCGGCAGCGGGTAGGCGAGGTCGGAGACGAGTTCGAACCGGTCGGTGTCCACCCGGTCGAGCAACTCGTGGGTCAGCGCGGTGATGCGGGGCTCCAGGTCGGCCACGACCTTGCCGGAGAACGCCTTGCTCACCAGGTTGCGCAGCTTGCGGTGGTCGGGCGGGTCCAGGTCCAGGAGGTTGCCCTCCCGCATCGACTGGTCCACCTCGACCGGGAACAGGTCGTTCACGTGGGCCGAGGAGAACGTCTTCGGGTCGCCGAGGACCGCGCAGGCCTCCTCGTAGCCGTAGACGTTCCAGATGCCCGTCTCCTCGTCGAACCGGACCGGGCTCGCGGGGTCCTCGCCGCGCAGCCAGAACTGCGCCGGGTGGATGCCCCACCGGTCGGCCTGGATGGTCATGAGTCGTCCTCCTTCATCGGGATGGCACGGCGGACCACGATGTCGCCGTACGCGGTGCGCCCCCGGACCTCGACGGTCTCGGTGGCGGGATCGGGGCCGGACGCGGCCTCCAGCGAGTTGTGCACGGCCCCCAGCACGGAACCCAGGTCCAGCCACGCGGCGGTGCCGTGGCGGATGCCGATCTCCAACCGGCCCACCGAGGTCTCCAGGACGACCTTGCCGCGCACCACCTCGTTGACGCGGATGCTGCCGCTGGCGGTGGTGGCGGTGACGTCCCGGTGGCCGAGGTCCACGGAGATGTCGCCGTTGGCGGACTTCACCCGCAGCTCGCCGGTGACCTCGCCGACGTCGGTGCGCCCGTTGGAGTTGCGCAGCACGGCGTCGCCGTCCACGCGCTCGACGCGCAGGTCCCCGGACCCGGTCAGCACGTCGGCCTCGCCGTCGACGTGGTTGACGGCGACGTTGCCCATCGCGGTGCGCAGCCGCAGCGGTCCGGTCCGGTCGACCGACAGGTTGCCGGTGGCGCTGCGGAACCGGAACTCGCCGAACCGCCCGCGCGCCTCCAGGTCGCCCAGCGCGGTGTCGCCGCGGACGCTGGACCCGGACGGCAGCTCGATGGTCACCTCCACCGACCCGCCCTTGTTGAAGATGCCGCGCGGCTTGGGCGTCTTGACCAGCAACCGGCCGTTCTCGAACTCGACCCGGGTCTGGTCGGCGGCCTTCACGTCGCCCTCCCGGTCCGGGTTGCCGGGCCGGACCTGCACCACCGTGTCGCTCCGGTCGGACGCGGTGATCCGGGTGGGGCCGACGATCAGTTCGAGGGTCACGGCGATCGGCTCGGGCGTGGCGAAAATGGGCATGGCTGTCCCCTGGTAGTGGGCCTGCGAGGGTGTTTTCGCTGGTGGAGCGCTTACCGGACCCAGCCGGTGTAGCGCTGGCCGAAGTGCGTGGTGGGTTGGTGCACGCCGTGGTCGAGCGCGGCGGACGCGGCCCGGACGAGCCAGGCGTTGACCGAGGTGCCCGCCTGGGCGGCGGCGTCCTCGACGCGCTGCTTGAGGTGCTCGGGCAGGCGGAGGTTGATGCGGGTCATGGTGCCGTCGTCGTCCACGGGCGGTGGCGGGGGCGGAGCGGCCTGGGGCGCGGCGGCGGGTTCGGCCGGCGGCGCGGTGACGACGAACTCCGGGTCCCGCCCGCGCAGCCGGACGTCCACGGAGCCGGGCGCGAGGTCGCGGGTGATCTCGGCGGCGGCGCTGGAAAGCGCTTCCAGGAGGGTCAGGCGGGCGGCGGAATCGACCTGGGTGGTGAGGCGGTCGGCGAGCGCACGGGCCTCGTCACCGACGGCCTCGGCGGCCATCGCCAGCTCGCGGCGCAGGTTGTCGACGTACGGCGTGAGGTCCATGGCACAACTATGGCACCACTGTGGTGCCAAGTGCAAGCGCCACTTGGTGCCACAGTGGTGCCAAGTGGTGCCACCTGCGGTTTTCGGTGGTGTGCGATGCTGTCGGCGGACGGCCGGGACAAGGGGAGCGCTGGTTGGCGAAGCGGCGGTACGTGGCCAGGGGCGTGCCCGGTGGGTACCGGGTCTGGGACAACAAGGCGCGGCGGTGGTGGGGCGACCACTACGAGCTGTGCCCCGACGACCTGCTCGCCGAACTGAACGGGGCGGCCGACCCCGCGCGGATCACCGCCCTGCTCAAGCGCTACCGCGCGCTCCGGCGCTGACGGCTCACAGGTCCCGGTACACGTGGGTGCCGTCGCGGACGGTGCCCACGTACTCCTCCACCAGGTCCTCCAGCGCCACGACGCCGCGCAGCTCGCCCTCCGCCGTCACCGCCTTGGCCAGGTGGCTCTGCGCGCGCCGCAACGCCGCCAGCGCCTCGTCCAGCCGTGCCTCCACCCCGACCTCGGGCAGCCCCCGGACGCGGGCCGCGGGCACCGGTGTCGCCGGGTCCGCGTCGGCCAGGTCCAGGACGTCCTTCACGTGCAGGTACCCGACCAGCGCGCCGGCGTCGTCGCGGACCGGGAAGCGGGAGAACCCGGTCGCCGACACGGCCGACTCGACGTCGCCCATCGTGGGCCGCGCCGGCACCGACGTCACCCGGTCCAGCGGCACCAGCACGTCGGCCACGGTCCGTTCCGCCGACGACAGCGTCTGGGTCAGCCGCCGGTGCTCGGAGTCCTCCAGCAGGCCCTCCTGGCGGGACTGGGCGATCAGCAGCGCCAGCTCGTCGCGGGTGTAGGCCGACTCCAGCTCGTCCTTGGGGGACACGCCGACCAGCTTCAGCACCGCCGTGGACACGACGGTGAAGCCGCGCAGCAGCGGGGCGACCAGCTTGCAGAACCAGTAGTGCACCGGCACCAGCAGCAGCGCGGTGCGCTCCGGGCCGGCGATGGCCAGGTTCTTCGGCACCATCTCGCCCAGGACCGTGTGCAGCGCGACCACGATCACCAGCGCGATCGCGAACGCCACGCCGTGCAGCACGGCCGGCGGCAGGCCCACCGAGTGGAACGGGGCCTCCAGCAGCGACGCCACGGCCGGCTCGCCCAACGCGCCCAGGCCCAGCGAGCACAGCGTGATGCCCAGTTGGGCGCCCGCGATCAGCAGCGGCAGCTCGCGGCCGGCGCGGATGACGACCTTCGCTCCCGCGCTGCCGCGGTCGGCCAGCGCCTCCAGGCGGTCGCGGCGGGCGGTGATGATGGCGAACTCCGCGCCCACGAAGAACGCGTTGCCCGCCAGCAGCAGGAAGATCACCAGGACGCTCACCGCGCCACCTCCGGCTCCACGCGCGACACCCGCAGTTCGGCGACCCGGTGCTTGTCCATCTGCACCACGGTGATCCGCCAGCCGTCCACGCGGATCTCGTCGCCCACGTCCGGGATGCGGCCCAGCCGCGCCAGCACCAGGCCGGCCAGCGTCTCGTAGTCGCCCTCCGGCATCCGGAAGCCCGTCGCCTCGGCCACCTCGTCGTCGCGCAGCAGGCCCGACACCAGCCAGCCGTCCGCGCCCAGCCGCCGCACCGGGGAGCCCTCCCGGCGGTCGTGCTCGTCGCGCACGTCGCCGACGATCTCCTCGACCACGTCCTCCAGCGTGACCATCCCGGCCGTGCCGCCGTACTCGTCCACGACCAGCGCCGTCTGCAGGCCGGACGCCCGCAGCCGGTCCAGCAGGGCGTCGCCCTCCAGGGTCTCGGGGACGGTCTGGACCGGGCGGGTCAGCGCCGACACCGGGGTGGTGGCGCGCTGGTTGCGCGGGACGTTGAAGGCCTGTTTGACGTGCACCATGCCGCGCACCTCGTCCAGGTCGCCGTTGTGCACGGGGAAGCGGGAGAACCCGGTCTCGCGGGCCTTGGCGAGCAGGTCCAGCACGGTCGCGTCCGCCTTGAGCGACTCCACCCGCACGCGCGGGGTCATCAGCTCGCCGGCGGTGCGGTCGCCGAAGCGCAGGGACCGGTCCAGCAGGGTCGCCGTGCCCTCGTCGATGGTGCCCTGCTCGGCGCTGGAGCGGATCAGCGCGCCCAGCTCCTGCGGGGACCGGGCGGAGGCCAGCTCCTCGGCCGGTTCCACGCCCAGCCTGCGCACCAGCCAGTTCGCGGCCCCGTTCAGGCCGGTGATCAGCCAGCGGAACACCGCCGAGAACCCGGCCTGCAGGCCCGCGACGGCCCGCGCGGTCTCCAGCGGCTTGGCGATGGCCAGGTTCTTGGGCACCAGCTCGCCGAACACCATCGACAGCGCGGTGGCCAGCGCCAGCGCGACCACCAGCGCCACCGGGCGGGCCACCGACTCCGGCACGCCGACCAGCCCCAGCACGGGGGCGACCAGCTCGGCGATGGCCGGTTCGGCGATGAACCCGGTGATCAGCGTGGTGAACGTGATGGCCAGCTGCGAGCCGGACAGCTGGAACGACAGCGACCGGTGCGCCTTCTCCACCGTCTTGGCCTTGGCGTCGCCCACGGTGGCGACGTGCGACTCGACGGTGCTGCGCTCCAGGGCGGTCAGGGAGAACTCGGCGGCGACGGCGATGAACGTGCCGATCGTCAGCGCCACGACGGCGACCAGGCCCAGCACGCTGAGCAGGATCCCGGTCACCGGGCACCCCGGGAGGGGCTCGGGCCTTGCGGCAAGCCGGGTGTCGGACCCGGCTCAGTACTGCATCCAGGCTGCGCGTCGCGCACGGAGGTGATCACTCCTAGGAAGGGGTGGTCGGACTACCGATCCAGTTTAGAGAGTCGGCGCGGGTCAGCGCAGTCCGGTGCCGGAGGGTGACGAAGTGCTCGCGCGCAGTACCACCTCACCGGTCACGCGGACCGTCCGCGCGCCCGGGGCGTCCTCCAGCACCAGCCGCGCGGCCCGTTCGCCCATGTCCTCCAGCGGCAACCGGACCGTGCTCAGGCCCGGGGCGAGGTCGCGCAACGTGGGGATGTCGTCGAAACCCGCGAGGGACACGTCCTCGGGGACCCGCAGGCCGTGGTCGCGCAGGGCCGCCATCGCGCCCGTCGCCATCACGTCGTTGACGGCGAACACGCAGGTGGCGCCGGTGCCGGCGGCGATGAGGTCCCGGGCGGCCGTGTAGCCGCCGTCGCGGGTGAAGTCGCCGTGGAAGATCACCGGATCGGGCAGGTCCCGCTCCGCCAGCCCGGCCCGGAACCCGGCGAGCCGGTCCTTGGCGACCACCAGGTCCTGCGGCCCGGCCAGCACGGCGAACCGCTGGTGGCCCAGGTCCGCCAGCGCCACGGCCAGGGCGCGGGCGCCCGCCCGGTTGCCGGGGACGACGGTGTCCACGCCGAGCTTGGCCTGCGAGACGGCGGCGACCCGGCCGCCCTGGGCGGTGAACGCGGCGATCTCGTCGGCCAGGCGCGCGGCGGTGGCGCGGTCGGTGGTGCGGCTGCCCGCGATGACCACCGCGCGGGCCCGGTGCGCGCGCAGGGTGTGCAGGAGATCGACCTCGCGGCCGGGGTCGCGGCCGGTGGTGCCCAGGACGACGACCAGGCCGGCCGCCTCGGCGACGCGCGTGACGCCGGCGGCGATGCCGGAGAAGTACGGGTCGGCGATGTCGTGCACCAGGAGGCCGACCAGGGCGCTGCTGTTGCGGGCCAGGGCCTGGGCGGAGGCGTTGGGCAGGTACCCGAGCCGCCGGGCGGTGCCGACGACCCGCTCGCGCAGTTCGTCGCTCACCTGGCGGGTGCTGCCGTTGAGCACGCGCGAGGCGGTGGCCAGCGAGACGCCCGCCTGCTTCGCCACTTCGACCAGCGTGACCTGCCGCGAAGTCAACCGCTCCTCCTCGCCCGTCGGGGGCTGCGAGCCTAACCCGCGCCGGCCCGGACGCCCCCCGACCCACCCGCCGCCACGCCGCGCCGACCGGGCCGCGCCGCCGGTTGACGTTCGCGACCGCCCGACCGTAGCGTGTGGAAAGCGCTTTCCAACCTGGCTCGGAGGTACGCATGGCTGTGCGCCCGATCGGGGTCGTGCTGAACGGGGTCACCGGGCGGATGGGGTACCGCCAGCACCTCGTCCGCTCGATCCTCGCCATCCGGGAACGCGGCGGCGTCCGCGTCGACCCCGACACGGTCCTGCTGCCCGAACCCGTCCTCGTCGGCCGCGACGCCGAGAAGCTCAAGGACCTGGCCGCCCGCCACGACCTCCCGCGCTGGACCACCGACCTGGACGCCGCCCTCGGCGACCCGGCCACCGAGGTCTACTTCGACGCCCAGGTCACCTCCGCCCACGTCGCCGCCATCACCAAGGCCATCGCCGCGGGCAAGCACGTCTACACCGAGAAGCCGGTCGCCTCCTCGCCCGGGGAAGTCCTCGAACTGGCCCGCCTGGCCGACGAAGCGGGCGTCCGGCACGGCGTCGTCGCCGACAAGCTCTACCTGCCCGGCATCCGCAAGCTGCGCCGCCTGGTGGACTCCGGCTTCTTCGGCCGCGTCCTGAGCATCCGCGGCGAGTTCGGCTACTGGGTCTTCGAGGGCGACTGGCAGAGCGCCCAGCGCCCGTCCTGGAACTACCGGGCCGAGGACGGCGGCGGCATCGTCGTGGACATGTTCTGCCACTGGTCCTACCTGCTGGAGAACGTCTTCGGCCCGGTCGAGGCGGTCACCGCGCGGGCCGTCACGCACATCCCGAAGCGGTGGGACGAGCGGGGCCTGCCCTACGCCGCCACCGCCGACGACGCCGCCTACGCCATCTTCGAGCTGGCCGGGGGCGTGATCGCGCAGGTCAACTCCTCCTGGGCCACCCGCGTCCGGCGCGACGAACTCGTGGAGTTCCAGGTGGACGGCACGCACGGCAGCGCCGTCGCCGGCCTGCGCGACTGCGTCGTCCAACCGCGCGAGGTCACGCCCAAGCCGGTGTGGGACCCGGACGTCCCCTCGCCGCACGACTTCCGCGCGCAGTGGCAGGAGGTCCCGGACAACGAGGAGTTCGGCAACGGGTTCCGCGTGCAGTGGGAGGACTTCCTCACCCACGTCCACCGCGACCTGCCCTACAAGCACGACTTCCGCGCCGGCGCGCGCGACGTCCGCCTCGCCGCCCTGGGCCTGGAGTCCTCCCGCGCCGGCCGCCGGATCGAGGTGCCCGCGTGACCACCGTCCGCCTGCCGCGGCCCGACGGCGCCTTCGCCACCCACACCCTCAACCCGCCGAAGGACTGGGGCGCGCCGGCCGGTCCGCCGAAGTCGCGGGTCGCGTTCGCCGCCGCGCACGTCGTGGCCGACCCGTTCGCCGACAACACCCCGGGCGCGCCGGCCGCGCTCGACTGGGACGCCACCCTCGCCTTCCGTCGCCGCCTGTGGGACCTGGGTTTCGGCGTCGCCGAGGCGATGGACACCGCCCAGCGCGGCATGGGCCTGGACTGGCCGACCGCGCTGGAGCTGGTCCGGCGCAGCGCCGCCGAGGCCACCGGCCGGATCGCGGCGGGCGTGGGCACCGACCACGACACCGCCGACCCGCTCACCGCGTACACCGAGCAGTTGGCGGCGGTGACCGCGCTCGGCGTGCAGCCGATCCTGATGTGCAGCCGCAAGCTGGCCGCCGTCGCCCGCGGACCCGAGGACTACCAACGGGTCTACGCCGCCCTGCTGGAGCAGGTGACCGAACCGGTCGTCCTGCACTGGCTGGGCCCGGCGTTCGACCCGGCGCTGACGGGCTACTGGGGTTCGACCGACGTGGCCGAGGCCACCAAGCACTTCCTGGACCTCATCCACACCTACCCGTCCAAAGTGGACGGCGTGAAGGTGTCGCTGCTCGACGCCGGGCACGAGGTGTCGTTGCGGCGCGCGCTGCCCGAGGGCGTCCGCTGCTACACCGGCGACGACTTCAACTACCCCGAGCTGATCGCGGGCGACGAGGTCGGCCACAGCGACGCCCTGCTGGGCATCTTCGACCCGATCGCGCCGGCCGCCGCGTCCGCGCTGCACGTGCTCGACTCCGGCGACACGGAAGGGTTCCGGGCGATCCTGGAGCCGACCGTGGCGCTGTCCCGGCACATCTTCGGCGCGCCCACGTTCCACTACAAGACCGGCGTGGTGTTCTTGGCGTGGCTCAACGGGTTCCAGGACGCGTGGTCGATGGTCGGCGGGATGCAGTCGGCGCGGTCCGTCGTGCACCTGGGGGAGACGCTGCGGCTGGCCGACGCCGCCGGCCTGCTGGTGGACCCGGCGCTCGCGGCGGCGCGTTGGGAGCGCG
The DNA here is from genome assembly GCF_040647305.1 of Saccharothrix sp. NPDC042600. Classification (NCBI taxonomy): domain Bacteria; kingdom Bacillati; phylum Actinomycetota; class Actinomycetes; order Pseudonocardiales; family Pseudonocardiaceae; genus Saccharothrix; species Saccharothrix sp. NPDC042600. The sequence continues at coordinate 27,906 of NZ_JBEZBW010000099.1, forward strand.
TGGTGGGGGTGCTGACGTGAGGCTGTCGCTCAACCAGGCCACGATCAAGCGGGCCACGGTCGCCGAGGCGGTGGACGTGTGCGTGCGGCACGGGATCCCCTCGATCGGGCTGTGGCGCGAACCGGTGGCGGAGTTCGGGCTGGACAGGTCCGCGCGGCTGGTCGAGGAGGCCGGGCTGCGGGTGTCGTCGCTGTGCCGGGGTGGGTTCTTCACCGGCGTGGACCAGCGGGAGGCGTTGGCGGACAACCGGAGGGCCATCGACGAGGCGGCGGCGCTGCGCGCGGACTGCCTGGTCCTGGTGCCCGGCGGCGTGCCCGACCGCGACCTGGTCGGCGCGCGGCAGCGGGTCGCGGACGCGTTGGCGGCCTTGGCGCCCTACGCGGCGGACGCCGGTGTGAAGCTCGCGATCGAGCCCATGCACCCCGTGTTCTGCGCGGACCGGGGTGTGGTGTCCACGTTGGCCCAGGCGCTGGACCTGGCCGCGCCGTTCCCGGCGGACGTGGTCGGTGTCGTGGTCGACGCGCTGCACGTGTGGTGGGACCCGGACCTGCCCGCGCAGGTCGCCCGCGCGGCCGGGCGGATCTTCTCCTACCAGGTGTGCGACTGGGTCACGCCGCTGCCGGCGGACGTGCTGCTCGGCCGCGGGCTGCCCGGGGACGGGCACATCGACCTGCCGTGGCTGACCGCGCTGGTCGAGCCGTTCTACGGCGGTGACGTCGAGGTCGAGGTGTTCAACGCGGACGTGTGGGCGGCGGACCCGTCGGCGGTCGCGGCGGACCTGGTGCGCCGCCATGCCGGTGGCTGGCTAGCGGGGTAGCTCCCGGCCGGCCGCCAGCAGCCGCAACGTGCTCAGCGACGGGACCAGGGCGTAGAGCGCGCCCGTGGTGCGGACGAAGCGGGGGAACGCCAGGTCCGTTCCCCCCAACCGCGCGCCGCCCGTGCCGCCGATGACCGGGTCGGTGCCGGTCGGCGCGCCGTCCGCGCCGCCCGCGAACTCCGGGTTGTTCGCCCAGACCCGTTGCTGGAACTCGAACTGCTCGCGGATGGACGTGCAGTGGGCGACGAACAGCAGCCCCCGCTCGGCGTGCGGGTCCTGCTCGTGGGGCGGCCCGAACGGGATGCCCCGCCGCAGGATGCGCCGCTGGGCGGGCGTGCGGTGGCTGAACGCGCGCGGGTTGGTCTTGCGGATGTGCGCCGCGCACGGGGTCCGCTCGCCCAGCGGGTCGTCGGCGTGGTCGAAGTCGTTGCGGTCGGGGCCCAGGCCCAGCGCGGGGTCGGCCGGTGCGGCGAGCGGCCGCCCGTCGCGGTGGCGGCCGATCAGCAGCGCGCCCATCTCCTCGGGGGTGACGCCCAGGGCGTCGGCGTGGTCGCGGAGGGCTTCGCGCCAGCCCTCGACGTCCTGGGTGAGGCGGCGGATGACCTGGAGGGACCCGTTGTGCAGCCAGCGGGCGGTGCGGTCGCTCTCGTCGCCGCGCTCGGTGTCGTGGCCGAAGACGAACTCGCCGGGCTTGACCAGCAGCGCGCCGGCGTGGCCGAGGCGGTGGCCGGGCCGGTGCGGGTCCTCCTCGTGGAAGTCGCGGATGCCGGGCTGCGAGATGCCGTCCTTGAACCCGAAGTGCTCGCGGCCCCTCAGCGGGCCGGGGAGGGTCTCGCCCAGCTCCTGGTGCACCTTGACCACGCCGAGCAGGTCGTCGAGCAGGTCGAGCATGGTGTCCACGGCCTGGAGCCGCTCGGTGCAGTCGGACGCCAGCGTGACCACGGCGTGGATGCGCTGCTCGGCCCGGCCGAACAACCACTCCTCCGGGTCGTCCCCGGTGACATCGGCCCGCGCCTCCGCGCCCACCCACAGCTCCGGGTCGCGCCGCCGGAGGTCCTGGGTGACGGCCGAGGGGTTGACGGCGAGCTTGACCAGGCCGCTCGGCGTGAGCGAGAGGTTCGCCCAAGTCGCCTTGAGGGTCTGCGGATCACCCCCGAACATGGCGCGGCCCAGCGAGAACGCCTCGTTGAAGTCCTCGACGTCGGCGGTGACCGAGAGGTAGCCGATCATGGCGGCGAGCCAGGTGCGGCCGAGCTTGCCGTCGGTGAAGCGCAGGAAGCGGAACTGCTGGTGGTCTTTGTTGAACGCGGCGAGGACGTTCCCCTGGATCTCGCGCGACTTGCGCAGTGGCGGCCGTACGCCCCGCTGTTCGGCGTGCAGGTGCAGCAACTCGGACATGTCGAGAGTCCCCATTCCCCCGAATGCTCTCCAGTGCAGAAGAGCACACGGGGGCACTCCTGATACCCACGAGTAGCCGCTACCACCCGGGCGGCGTAACGAGAACCCGAAGTGTCGGTGGTTCGTGCGAGAATGGAACCGGGGGCCGGCGGCCCCGCACCAAGCGCCTGACCAGCACGAACCGCCCACCGAACCCGGCCTGAAGATGACCGCTCGCACAGCCGCCCCGCGTTGAGCTAGTCGCGCCTGACCGCCGCCGCGCCGAGCCGGACGGGGCTCAGCCCGCGCCGAGCCCCGCCCCGCCGAGCCAAGCCCCGCCGAGCCAAGCCCCGCCGAGCCAAGCCCCGCCG